>JASHZU010000505.1 GCA_030042375.1 Verrucomicrobiia bacterium | reverse complement strand
ATGGCTGACGGCCCGCTCATATAACTACACGAATCTTTGGGATCCCATTGCCCGGTACATGCATCCGCGAAACAAGGATGGTGCCTGGCTGGCAGACTTCGCGCCGGTGGGTAAATTCGATGATTTTCATACCGTTGGATTTACCGAGGCTGATTCGGCCATTTACACCTACTTTGTCCCGCAGGATATTTCGGGACTGATCAAATTGTTCGGCGGCAAAGACGCTTTCGTGAAAAAGCTCAATCAACAATTTGAACTCGCCGCGCCGCATAACTTCACCGTCTCGAAAAATAATCACGGCGGCGCATGGGTGGATTATGGCAATGAACCGTCCACGGACATGGCGCATTTGTTTAATTTGGCCGGCGCACCATGGCTCGCGCAAAAATGGGTGCATGCGGTCAAGGAGCAGACTTATGGCGGCATTACACCCGAGACCGGCTATAGCGGTGATGAAGACCAGGGCGACCTCGCTGCCGTCAGCGCGCTTATGGCCATCGGATTATTTGATGTCCAGGGCGGCGCGGAAATCAATCCAAACTACCAGATTACCAGCCCTGTTTTTGACCGTATTACGATCCACCTTAATCGGGATTATTTCCCCGGTAAAAAGTTTACGATTATCACCCGCCACAATTCTCCGGAAAATATTTATATCCAATCGGTGAAGCTGAATGGCAAACCATTGAATCAATATTGGTTTTCCCATGCCGACCTTGTCAGCGGCGGGACGCTGGAAATTACTCTTGGCCCTAATCCCAGCCAATGGGGAAGTGAGCCCGGTGTTGATAATTGATCCATCATATTTAAAAATAGACAAGCTATGACCAATACAAGCACATCCACGAGCCCTGGCACAACGCCTTCCTCCACAAACGGCCAGACTTATCGCGGTCCGTTCGCCGTCATGACGGTCCTGTTTTTCATGTGGGGGTTTATTACGGTGATGAATGATATTCTCATTCCACGACTTCAGGATGCTTTCGTGCTGACGAACTATCAAATCATGTTCGTTCAATTTTATTTTTTTGGCGCTTATTTCGTAGGGTCGCTTATCTATTTTATCATTTCGGCCAAGGCGGGCGATCCGATTGCCAAAATCGGCTACAAAAATGGTGTTGTTATCGGTCTCCTGCTCGCCGCTCTTGGCAGTTCCCTGTTTTGGCCGGCAGCGACCCTGGCTCCGCGTTTTTCCATCGTCACTCCGGATAATTTTAAAGACTTTCCTTCCCTTGTCCAAAAACTGACTCAACAAAGCGACGCCGTTTCCGTGTTTATATACAATAATTTATCCGCATCCACGCAACAGGCGCTCAAACAAAACCCATCTTCGATCGATTCGCAAACGGCGCTCGCCCAGGATTTGAACAAGATTATCAATGGCCCGCTCATATACGGCGATCAGCGTTTTTCTGCTGTCAAAGTGCTTCCGACCACCAAGCCATTGCTTTCACAGAATCCCCAGGGTCAGGCTCTTGCAGCTCTAAACCGGGAACTCGTGGTGGAAGCGTACCCCGACAATATCGGAAAAAATCTACTTCCTTTTTGGCTTTGCCTCGCTGCCCTCTTCATCGTGGCACTTGGGCTGGCTATGCTCCAGATTGCTGCCAATCCCTACGTGACTATCCTTGGCCCGGAAAGAACAGCCTCTTCCCGGCTCAATCTTGCTCAGGCTTTTAATTCAGTCGGAACCACCATCGGGCCGCTCATCGGCGGTTATCTGATCTTTCAATACTTTGCCAAAGCAGGCCTGTCAGGCACTGACTCGGTTAAGGTTCCATATCTGCTGTTTTGCTCTGCCTTTCTGCTTTTGGCTGTAATCTTTTTCTTCCTCCATTTACCACATGTCGGCGAAGGAAAAATCGAACCTGGCGCGGGCGCTCTAAAATACCCTCACGTCGTTTTGGGTGTGATCGCTATATTCATGTACGTTGGTGGTGAAGTTTCCATCGGCAGTTCGATCATCAAATTCCTTGGCGAACGCAACATTGCCAATATGAGTGAGTCGAACGCCAGCAAATATGTTTCTCTTTTTTGGGGCGGTATGTTGATTGGCCGCTTTACCGGCGCCATTCAATTAAGCGAAATGCCAAAGGCCAAAAAACTGCTCCTTCTTATTATCGTACCCTTGCTTGCTTACCTGTTTCTTTGGGCAGCCATCAGTGCTCCGCTGGATGCTCTCCACAGTGGTGCGAGCTTTAGCCAGGTGTTAAGCCAGTGGAAAGACAAATTCATTGATTACTGGAGCATATTCAAAATCTATCTCCCATTTCTGGCGCTTTGCTGGTTGATGTTCCAATTCGGCAAAGCCCTTGCCGGAAGGACGCTTGTTATTTTCTGCTCAACCATCGTTGCCCTGCTTGCCATTGCGATTTTTGCGGGCGGCAAAACAGCCATGTGGTGCGTTGTTGCCGTCGGCCTTTTTACCTCCATCGGCTGGCCAAACATTTTCTCCCTCGCGCTCGATGGCATGGGTATCTACAAAAGCCAGGTTTCATCATTGCTGGTCATGGCTGTTGTCGGGGGCGCGGTTTTGCCGCTGTTGATGGGCAAACTCGCCGACGTATGGAACCGTCAGGATGCTTTCATCATTCCGCTCATTGCCTACGCCTACGTAGCATTTTACGGTTTGATTGGCCACAAGGTTGGGCGAACGCAGCCTGCGGCAAATTAATTTAAAATAAATTTTTGGGACAAAACGGTGTCAGAGCTTCCGCCGACCATGGCGGTAAATTCGCCGGGCTCTACTTCCCATTTTCTATCCGCGCCCCACACGGCGAGGTTGTTGCGCTTCACGTGAAGAGTGAGGGATTGGGTTTCGCCGGCTTTTAAATGGACGCGCGAAAATGCCTTCAACGATTTTATAGGCGTCGCCACGGTGGCGGTGGTTTCGCGCATGTAAACTTGCGCGACTTCATCGCCGTCGCGGCTGCCGGTATTGGTCAAATCAAACGAGACCAGCACGTCGCGGGTGTCGTCGGTCGGGGGCGTGACTTTTAAGTTTGCGTATTGGAAAGTCGTATAGCTCAGGCCAAAACCGAAAACGAATTGTGGGGAGCTGGTGCCGTCGACGTAGTAGTCGGTTTTCGACGGGAAATAATTATAGTAGTCGGGCAACTGGCCGACGGTGCGTGGGAACGTAATCGACAAACGGCCTGCGGGATTGTTATCGCCAAAGAGCGTTTCAGCGACAGCGCGCCCGCCAAATTCGCCGGGATACCAGGCTTCGAGAATTGCCGGGACGTGCTCGGCGGCCCAGGGAATGGTCAGCGGACGGCCGTTTTGCAACACGAGCACGACCGGCACGCCGGTGCCGGCCACGGCTTCGAGCAGTTCTTCCTGGTTGCCCGGCAGGTTTAAATCCGTGCGGTCATGTCCTTCGCCGGAAATGCCGTGCCATTCGCCCAGGCACATGATGACGACGCCGGCCTTTTTGGCGAGCGCGACGGCTTCGTCAATTTGGCCGCCGTTGGAATAGAGAACCTGTGTTTGCGGTGAAACCAGCTGCTTAATTTGATTGAGCATTCCGTATTCGGAAGTTTCGTGGGCGCCGTCAGCATAATCACCCAGGCGGGCGATGTCGGCATTGGTGCCAATGACGGCGATGCACTTGATGTCTTTGCCCAAGGGCAAGAGGCCGTTTTCATTTTTCAGCAGGCACATGGATTGCCGCGCTACTTCGAGGGAAAGGTTGAGGTGCGCAGGCGAGCGGCGGACAGTTTTATCCAGGGATTCATCCACGAAGGGATGGTCGAAAAGGCCCAGCAGGAATTTGACGCGAAGAACGCGCGAAACGGCCGCATCCAGGGTCGCTTCGGAAACCTGGCCGTTTTTCACGCCGTCAATCAAGGCATTTTGGAAGACATCGTGCGGGAAATCGTAGAATTGCATATCCACGCCGGAATTGATGGCGAGGCGCGCAGCATCGGCGGGCGAATCAGCGACGTGATGATCGTCATAGAGCCGCCGGATGGCGCCGAGGTCCGAGAGCACGAAGCCGCTGAAGCCCCATTCATCGCGCAGCACAGTGTTGAGCAGCCAGGGATTGGCGGTGCAAGGCACGCCGTCGATGTCATTGTACGCGGCCATGACGCCCATGGCATGGCCTTCGCGGATGGCCGGCTCAAAGGTTTTAAGCATCACGGTGCGGACTTCGCGCTCGCCGGCATGAACGGGCGAGGTGTTCAGGCCGCTTTCCGGCGAACCGTGCGCGGCAAAATGTTTCGGCTCAGCGATACAGTTATGGTCGGTATCCAGTGAATCGCCCTGCATGCCTTCGACATAGGCCAGGCCGAGTTGTCCGGACAGGTACGGGTCTTCGCCGAAATCCTCTTCGACGCGGCCCCAACGCGGGTCGCGCGCGACATCCAACACCGGCGCGAGAATCATATCGATACCGTCAGCGCGCGCTTCCGAGGCGATGGCCGCGCCAGTTTCGCGCGCGAGCTCGGGGTTCCACGTGGTGGCAAGGTTCACACTTTGCGGGAAAACAG
>JASHZU010000504.1 GCA_030042375.1 Verrucomicrobiia bacterium | reverse complement strand
GGAGCCACTGGCGCCTGGTAAGGTTCCGGCGGCGGCGCGTGATGATGGAAACAGCCACAGGCAAGAATCGCCAGCAAAAGGGACGGGCAAAAGCGCAATTTCATCCGGCTAGTAAACCGATTTCGCCGTGCAGGGTCAATCCGCTTTCACATCTAGAGACGTGCCTGCGAATGGGCCGCGGCCGGCTGCGTGCGCTGCGCTTCGCTCCGCCGTTTGACCCAGACGCGATGGATGGCATTGGACAGCGCTACGACTTTTTCCTTCGTGCATTCGCCCATCAGGCAGATTTGCATCCAATTTTTGCGGCGCAGATACTCGCTGTTGTAGCTCAGGAGATAGCCCGCTTCCTGCATCGCATCGCCGATTTTCACCGAATTCATTTCGGCCGGGAGTTGAATCGTAATGACCGCCGGCGAAACCGGCGCGGCGCCGCCAATCAAATGGAAACCGCTTTCCACCAGCTTCTCGCGCAGCCACGTGGACATTTCCGTCGTGTCCGCGAACCGCTTTTCCCAGTTCACCCGCCGCACTGCTGCGCGCAATGCGTGGAGCAGATTGGACGAAAACGTGAACGGGATGCCTTCCTGCCGCGCATAAAAATCCAGGTCCAAATAACGCGGCAATTTTCCGGCGTTATCCGGCGTGTGATTGTAGAAAATCATCGAAAGCCCTGGATACGCGCGCAAGCCTTTGCCGCTGGCGCAGGAAGCGAGAAACACGCCGGCCAGATCCACCGGCAGCACGCCAATCGTGCTGATGCAATCCAGGCACAGCCGCGTTTGCGTTTCCGCGCACAAATTCTTCAGCGCATCCAGATCGGCCATATAGCCTGTCGAAGTCTCGCAATGCGCGCACCACAACCAGGAATAAGCGTCCTTGCCGCGGCTGCGGAATTTTTGCTCGACGAGGGACATGTCAATCGGTTCGCCCCATTCGAACGCCAATGTGTCAAAAGCCAGGCCCAGCCGCTGCGCATGGTCCACCAGCCGTTCCCCGAACTCGCCGTTGTTCAAAATCAAGCCGCGACCGCCCAGCAGCGACAATTGCGCGGCGATCATGTCGTTGGCCAGCGTGCCCGAGCCCATGAAAATCTCGACGTTTTGGGCACGGGTCAGCTCGCAAAGAGTTTGTTTCGCGGCCTGAAAATCCTTCTTGAAGCTTTCCCCGCGATGCGATTCCGGCGCCTGTTCAAACGCGCGGCGCACTTCCCGCCGCACGGCCACCGGTCCCGGCAGAAAATTCACGGCATTGGGATGGAACGAGCGCGCCGGCGAGGAACGCAAAAACTCGCGCGCCGTCACTTCAAACGTCTCAAGCGTGACGTACATCGGCTGGAATTGCGCGTCGCCGCCGCCGACCACCGGGCCGAAGGGAACGAAACCGAGATGCTGGTA
This sequence comes from Verrucomicrobiia bacterium, assembly GCA_030042375.1. The sequence goes on along the minus strand of JASHZU010000504.1, from coordinate 4,577 downwards.
GAGTTTAAACTGCCGCGTGGTGCCGGAAATGATCGCCAGGTCGTAACTTTTTTCCACGCCGTGCTGCCAGAGCAGCGCCAGGATGCCCTGCAACACCTGGCCGCCACGCGCGCCGCGAAATTTTTTCTCGATCGCGAGCAGGCGGATTTCACAAATCGTCCGGCCGGGCGGCAGATAGGAATCGAGGTTCGGTAATTTTTGGTCGAGGGAAAAAGGCCGCGCGCCGCGCACCGCCAGCATGCCCACCAGCTTTTTATTTTCCAGGCAAATCAGGTACGTGTTTTCCGCGTGAAATTTATCCACCAGCCGCTGCGAGGCCGAAGGCTGGTGCTGTGGAATTTCCTCGACGAACGTTTTGTAATTGAGCCGGTGAATCAGCTCAAATTCCCAATCCTCCGCCGCCACTTTGAACGTCAATGGTTCCTGGTTCATATTTTTCGCTGTTCGGATTTTAACGTGCCAAATTCTTCCGCCAAATTCTTCCGGTGCGCAAATAAAATTGTCGCGGCCAGCACCGTCATCGCGCACGTTGTCAGGTCATTGCGCGTAAAAAACCAGCAGGTCCATGGCAAGCATACAAAAGCGAACATCGCCGGCAAAAGCGTTTTTCTTGCAAAAATAAAAACGGCCGCAAACAGCCCTGCGGTCGTGAACGCGATCCGGTAATCAAACATCAGCAGCGCGCCCATGGACGTCGCGACGCCCTTGCCGCCTTGGAACCTCAATTGCACCGGCCACAAATGCCCGGCCACCACCGCCGCCACTGCGATTGCCGCGGAAAAATCGTCAGCGGCCAGCTTGCGCGCCAGCATCACCACCAGCACACCCTTGCCAAAGTCGCCCAGTACCGTGAGAAAAAATCCCGTTTTGCCGAGGATACGCCCGACATTTCGCGCCCCGGTACTGCCGCTACCCGTGACCCGGATGTCCCGCCCCGTCCGCAGACGCACCAGATAATAACCCGTTGTGAAGCAGCCAATCGCATAGGCCATAGCCGCGCAGGCGCTCGCCCGCGGCCAGTTTGCCATTTGCAGATGTTCGATTAATTCCATTTGGCGGCTTTCCGATGATTGACCAATTATATGCCGTCCATGGCAATGTGCGAAAGAAATTTTATTTTACTTTGCGTGTGAATGTCGTGGAAAAGTCAGATTGCAGGATGAGGCTTTCCTTCGGGTCCGCCACGCCATCCACGAACTGGCGCACAATCGGGTCCTGCGAATTGAAAATTTCGTCCGGCGGGCCGTTCGCGTGGATTTTTCCGCGATGCAGCATAATCACGTGCTGGCCCAGGCGGCGCGCCGAGCGCATATCATGCGTCACCACCACGGTTGTCACGTTCAGGCGATCCCGCACGGCCATCATCAATTGGTCAATGCTGTCCGAAACCACCGGGTCCAGCCCCGTCGTCGGTTCGTCATAGAGGACGATTTGCGGTTCGTAGACAATCGCCCGCGCCAGGCCCACGCGCTTTTTCATGCCGCCGGACAGTTCGGCGGGTTGTTTCTTTTGGGTGCCCGGCAAATCCACTACCTCGAGCGCAAAGGCCACCTTTTTCTTAATTTCCGCTTCGGTCAAATGCTCGTGCCGTCGCAGACCGAAGGCGACATTTTCGGCGACATTCATCGAATCAAACAACGCCGAGCCCTGGAACAACATCCCAAACTTCCGGCGCACCCGCAGCAATTGCCGTTCGTTCATCCCTACGATATTCTCCCCGTCGATCAGCACCTCGCCCGAGTCCGGCTGCAACAGGCCGATCAGATGCTTCAGCAGGACGCTTTTGCCCCCGCCGCTGCGCCCGATAATCGCGACCGATTCGCCATTCTCAATCTTAAAACTCACGCCATCCAGGACCGTCTGGCGATTAAAAGTCTTCCGCAGATTCCGCACCTCAATCATTGGCGATAATTTATCAAAGGGTTTTGGTTCCGTCATTCTTCAATTTTCGGTCGGTATCGGTTTGTATTTGGTATGTTTTCGGTCAGGGAGGTTTGATTTGGGTTAATTTTGCCCGTTTGTTTTTTGCCGCAGAGGCACAGAGACACCGAGAATTTAAACAATCTTTTTTCCCGGAAATGGCTGCCTTAGGCTACCTAAGCCTACTTTCACCTACCTTTGCCTGCCCCCCGGGGGAGGATCCTTTATTAAGCTTTAGCCAGCTTTACCAACCTTTAGCAGGTTTGAGAAACCCGCAGCCTTTCCGGCTGCGCTCGTCACTTGTCACTTATCACTCGCCACTTCTGCTTATGTCAAAGAGCGAAGGCCATTTTACCAGGGAAACAAAAAGGAAATAGTTCTGGAATACCCCAAAATTCGCCGCTGCTTCTTTAGAGGAACTTGACTCCCGGTAGTTCATGCGACTGCGAAAGAGGGGCAGAGCTGGTTTCTGACAAATACATTCAAAACAAAGGACTCTCCTTAATTTGATCTTTGCTTAAGGACAATTTGTTCCAGCGTTTCCAGCCGTGATTTTAAATCCGCGATCTCGGCGGCCTGGCTTTGGATTTGGGCCGCTTGCTCCCTGCTCACGGCTTCCATCTTCTGGTTTAATCTCTTGATGGCGGCCAGCGTCACGCCTTCCTCGTCAGCCAAGCTGATCAAATTTGTGCTGTTTCCAAAGCCAAAGGCCGTATTGAAGTCATGCGCGGTCGGTCCTATGTGGTATGAGGCGATATGTTTTGCATCTTGTTTGGAATCCCAATTGTAAAAGGTCATGTTGGCTACACCGCTCAAAATATTCTGACTGCCTGTGGGAGTAATTGCAGCTTGGACGGCTCCTTCATCGGAAACTATATAGTAATAGCCGTCTGCGGCAATAGTGCCCAATTCTTCCGCTTGACCATCCCACACATAAAAACCAGTACCATCAGGGTAACCCGCACTGAGAATGGCGTCATTGAACCCTCCACCACCGTTTACGGAGAAGAAAGTACCATCGGCGAAATTCATATTGAAGTTGCCGTCATTCATCTGGAAGAAATTACCATCGGTGAAATTCACATTGAATTCGGCGTTGTTCACATTGAGGTCACTACCATCAACATCGAGGCCGCCGGGGATAATCACGTTAATTGGAGTTCCATCAATGTTTTGTTGGTAACCGTTAGGAAGAATTTCCATTTGCGCGGCTCCGCCTGCAAGAAAAGCCAAAACTCCGCCGAGGTCTTCATCATCGAAGACGTTCCAATCACCAATCGTAAATTGATCGAATGTCGGATCTCCCGTAAACGCCGGATTGCCGGTAAAGCTTGGATTTCCAGTGACCACGGCATTCGGAGCGAGGTTGGTGGCAATGGCTGGCCCCGGTGGCCCTTGCATCCCCTCTGGTCCTTGTGATCCGGTTGCTCCGGGATCTCCCATTGGCCCTTGTTCGCCCTGCGGCCCTTGTGGACCGGTCGCCCCGGTTAATCCCTCTGGCCCTTGCGGTCCAGTTGGCCCTTGAGCACCAGCAAGCCCTTGTTCGCCTTGTGGACCCTGTGCGCCCTGAGGTCCAGCGGGACCTTGTATGCCTTGAGGCCCTTGAGGTCCGGCTGCGCCATTGGTTCCATTCCCCGCTGGCCCTTGCGGTCCTTCTGGCCCTTGTGCTCCTTGCGGACCGGTGGGGCCTTGAATGCCTTGAGAACCCTGGGGACCGACTGCGCCACTGGTTCCCGCCGGCCCTTGCGGCCCTTGCGGCCCGCTTGCTCCCGCCGTGCCCGCCGGGCCGGCAGGCCCTTGCGGACCAGCGGGGGTCATCGCGTAAAGCGCATACGGCACGGGAAGGATGGGTTGGCGCGGGTTCAATTCGGTAAAGGTGTTACTCCCGGCGGGGCTCACACTGATGTCCAACCATAAATTGGTACCGGTGAAAACATCGGGGCCAAAATCCAGCACTACATTAAACAAGCCATTGCTAACAGCCGTCGCCGAATTGGTCAGCGGTCCGGCAATAACGACACCACCGGTGTTTGTGGCGTAAAGCGTGAATTGCAGGTCGAAACTGCCATTGGCCGGCACGCCATTATTGTTCAACTGGCCTTGATATGCGAACGCCGTCGTGCCCTGGGCGTTTGCTTTTGAAAAGTATGGGTTTAAAGCTGCAACAAGGAAAACCGCAGCCACAATGCGATGCAACTGTTTCATAATCATAAGGAAAAGAAGTTTTAGGACCGCCGCTTTTAGACGATACAGTTTATAATATTACGACTTTAAATAGTCAACATTAAACAGCCAGCCAAATTTCCTTTTATGCCTGCGAAATCCCGTGGTTCCGGCTACCGCCGATCGCCTTAGTGGCGAACTGTATTTCCTTTGTGTGAACAACCCGGCGTCAAGTTTTCCTAAAATGGGCGGCGGCGATTTTCGCAGTATTCCGGAACTAAGCCTTTTCTTCTTAATCCCTAAACTGGCCCGATGACTGCCAAAAGGCCATCGTTGAGCCATGCTGTTTTAGAATGTAGCAGTGGGCGTAAGCCCGCTCTGACTGACATTTTGACTTCTGTTTGCGCCGGTGGATCAAGCCTGCTAAAGGTTATTAAAGGCCACTCAAGGCTACTAAAGCAGCTTTTTAAAGAATTATTTTTGCTTGCCGCGCC
>JASHZU010000503.1 GCA_030042375.1 Verrucomicrobiia bacterium | reverse complement strand
TCATCCGGCGCGGGCGAACGCTCCGGCGGGTCGAGGGCCAGGCCGGTTTCCGGATTTTCGGCCTGCAACGAAACGGTCGCCTGCGCGCCGCCGCGCTTGGCGGCCATTCGCTTCTCGCGAAAATCACGGGCCTTGTTGACCGCGATGCGGAAAAGCCAGGTTTGGAACTGGCTTTCGCCCTGGAACGAGGCAAGGTTTTTGATGACGCTCAGAAAAACTTCCTGGCAGATCTCCTCGCTGTCTTCCTGCGAAAAATCCGGTGACAACTGGAAAATAAACCGCCCCGCCGCCGCGTAGTGCAAATCAAACAATTCGTCCCACGCTTCAGCTTCGCCACGACGACAGCGCGCCAGCAGTTCCGCTTCCGTTGCCATGTCCCTGCAATCTATTTAAACCCGCAACCTTTGAACAGTTTGTTCCACAGCGGGATAACGGCAGCTTCTGCGTTCTTGCTGCTTTGGGCGATGGTAGCCGTGGTATTGCACCCGGCGTTGAACTCCCGTAAAAACGCGTTACGGTGACGATGAACTCCTTAAAATCCGGAAGTGCTTTTCCAGCCGACCACTTCTCCATCCGGCAGACGGACGGCATTCGTTTGGTTGAACTGGGATTCGTCTGGCCATGTATCAAAACCGTCGAGGTGCAACACCGTGTTTTCTCCAGGTAGGATAATTACCGGGACTGTCACGGTTCCATAACCATTCGAACGTACGACAACAAAATACTTCCCGGCAGGTAATTCAACCGTAACCGGCCCCTCTGAAATGTCACTCGTTACATTGTGGACCCGCCTGGTTAATTTCCCATCAGAGTTTAAAATCTTATAATCAGAATGTTCCCGGTAGTTCGGATCGGGATTGTTGAAATCAGCATTCACTTTGTTGGCAGAATAAACCGTCAGGGTGCCAGGACCCGAATTTGCGGCCATGGTTTGGCCCGGTGCCGGCCCCGCCGTATCCAGAACCAGATCATTCCTCATACCGGCGCAACCAACCAAAAGAGTGGCGCCAGCAACGATTATAATACTTAGATGGAAACCTCTCATGTCTTATTCTTTGCCACAAATTAGATGGAATGCAATAGCCGGATACAAGTTTCTGAAAAAATTTTAATTCAAGGTTTATGACATTTTAATCAATGTTCCGTCTTATACTTTGAGCTGAGAATTGCGAACGATAAGCGCAATTTGAGGCTTAGGTTTTCGCTGTCCATTTAGGGTTGGCAGAGAGGTTTTGCTCGCGGCGCGGTCAGGACAGCGATCCCCCCCAAATTGGTCGCGTCGCCCTTCTGAGCGTCGGGGTGACGGCGTATAAACCTCATCACTACGAGAGGCCGGACGAAAGTCCGGCCTCTTTTTTGATGTGGCCGCTCTTGGCTGAATTGGGCAGGGCGACTGCGAATCTTAAGCCGGCGCTAATCAAGCGGGCGGGACAAATCGTTTTTTTATAGAAAGAGAACGGGCCTGTTGTTTTCTCAACCATAGGGTCAGCGCCCGTTCCACGATTTGCATTTCCAATCTGGTTCGTTGGCCCGATGGAAAGTCAGCAAGACTAAATGTGGCTGCTGCCACGAAATGGTTCGTTTTTTTCATACTCAGGCGGGGAAAATCAACTAACGGCCATCAAGCAAACATGCCCATGTTGTTCATCGTAGTCCATGCCTGTGGCATGCGGATCAAGTTGCGGCTCGCCGTCCACCACAAACAGATAATGATGGTGGCCATGACATAATTGCATCCGGATGAACCACCAGCCATCCAGGGTCCGTTGCATCCGGAGCGGTTTCCAGTGGTTAAAATCGCCGATGATTTCCACCAATCGGGCATCCGGCGCGGCAAAATAAAAATTAACCGGCTTGAGGGAGTTTTTGGCGGAATAGCTCGAGATATTTGAATCTTTGGCTTCCATTTCATCACTCTGCTGCTCTTTTGCGTTTAGCATATAATTCCTTTCACTTATCATTTGTTCTCTCAGGCTTCCCCCATTCATAGTATTTGACGCGTTGAAGATTAATTCCGCATGAAAGGCGGATTAAAAAAACCTTCTCCATCCACCCGGTTTTATTGCCGTTGAACGGAAATTTTTTAATCCAAAATTAATGAAATTTTAATGTTGCTTTGCTCCACTTGTTCTTGAAGCTTTGTACAGGTAGATCAATGGAGAGAAGGTTTAATGATAACAGTTCAACATTTTGGACAACCTTTATGAAACACATAAAATTCAAACCAGTCGCCGGCATCAGGGCATTTACCATTCTGGCGTGCGGCATAGCGACGATAATTTTTTCCAGTGGTTCGTCCACCGGCGATTTATCGCCCGGCCAAATTTTTAGAAAAGTCCAGGAGAACTACGCTACGCTGCCAAGCTACAGTGATGAGGGGCAGATCGTTGCCACCATGGATGGTATCTCCACCACTGCGACCTTCACCACTAGGCTGGCCCGTCCGGATTTCTACCGGCTTGAATGGAGCCCAAATGGCCAATCGATTTATTCCCCGGAGAATCCCACTCCCCAGGCAGTCTGGTCATCAGGGGTAGGCGATTACATTCAGATAGGATGGGGAGTGAAGAGGCAATATGATCGGGACATGGCCCTGGCAAATACGGCAAACGTCTTCGGCGGTGGCGGAGTCGCAATTCTGCGGATGTTTTTCGACTTGCAATGGAAAAACGAACCTGACGACTCAATAACCGGCGAAGAGCGGCTGGCCGATGAGAAAATTGGCAACATGGATTGTTATGTCCTTACCCGGGAACCGCAATCCGGCAAGACGGTCACTTATTGGATTGGAAAACAGGATTTTTTGATTCACCAAATTCGCACAGACGTCAGCGCCCAGGCGATGGAGGCCGCATGGACTGAAGCAACAAAAGGAACTCCTCAAACAATGGCCAGTTTTCATAATTTTTCCTCGATTGAAACACACACAAACATTGTCTTGAACAACCAATTTTCGCGGCAGGATTTCATTCCTTCATTCCCTTTATATCAGCAACCGAATTGGTAATAAGCTGAGTCGCTTACCACCGCTTTCCAGGCATTCAACTGCTAAACTGCGCCACCGGCTGCAGTTTTTATTAACGATCCCCTAAAGGTGCCGCAAAATGGCTTATTAATTCTGAAAGAATTTTAATTAGCGATTTAGATTTTTTTAATTATGTTTTGGTCTACTACTTCATCGAGATTATGCGCATTCTGCTGGTTGAAGATGAAAAAAAGGTGGCGGATATTGTCGCGCGCGGCCTTAAGGCGGAGCGTTATGCCGTGGACGTGGCCCATGACGGCCAGAGCGCATGGGAAATGGCCAGCGCCTACAGCTACGATTTGGCCATCCTGGATTTGATGCTTCCCGGGATGAGCGGCACGGAGCTCCTCGAAAGAATCCGGCGCAAGGACCAGCAAGTGCCTATCCTGATTCTTACGGCACGCGACAGCATGGCCGATAAGGTTAAAAACTTTGAGACCGGAGCAGACGATTATCTCACCAAACCATTTGCCTTCGCCGAATTGCTCGTGCGTGTCAAAGCGCTGTTGCGGCGCGGCCCCGTCAACCGCTCGAGCGTCCTGCGCGTGGGTGACCTGGAAATCGACCGCCTTTCGCAAAGCGTCCGGCGTGCCGGGAAAAAGATCGAACTGACGGCCAAGGAATATTCGCTGCTGGAATACCTGGCCTCGCACCCCGGCCGCGTCTTTTCACGCACCATGATCATCGAACATGTCTGGGACCAAAGCTTCCAAGGGCTGACGAACATCGTGGACGTCTACGTCCGGCATTTGCGGGCCAAAGTGGATGATGCCTACCCGGTCAAGCTGCTGCGCACCATGCGCGGCGTGGGCTACACCCTCAGCGATGAGGCAACGACGTGAACACGCGTTCGTTCAGTTTCCGGCTGGTCGCCTGGTATGCCGGTTTTCTGACCTGCATCTTTGTATTTCTCTGCGCATTGCTGTACCTCGATTTGCGCCATTATTTAGAGATGAATTTATGGCAATCGCAGGAGCGGCGCGCCCACCAGATCGCCGGCGGTCTCCTCGCGCAAATCAAACAGACCGGCCCGTCCTACGTCGCAAAGCAGACCAAAGAGTGGTATGAACCGGAGATCAGCGATCGTTTCATCCGCATCACCCTGGCCGGCGGCCCGGTGATTTATGTCTCAGGCGCCCCGACCGATGGCAGCTTTAATCCCGCGGAAGTCCCGCCTCTTTCTCCATCTTCAACCGCTGAATCATTTCACAAGGCCAAACTATCAGACGGCAAAACATTGGTCATTGCTGCGTTGAATTATCAATCACCCGACCATCAATCCTACATCGTGGAATCCGGGACTCTGCTCGATCCCGTGGAAACGATGCTTAATCATCTGTTCCTCCAGCTCATCATCGGTTTGCCCCTTGCCATTATCATCATCACCACCGGTGGTTATGTGCTGGTGCGGCATGCGTTGATTCCTGTTGAAAAAATCACCCGCGCGGCCGAACGCATCACGCAGC
>JASHZU010000064.1 GCA_030042375.1 Verrucomicrobiia bacterium | reverse complement strand
GGAGCTTCATCTCAACGCCTTCACGTCCTGGCTTTGCGTGAGGAATCCGCGGTTAAAAAACACGTTTTTGCAAAACGAACCCAATTTCCTGCGTAAGTTGCTTTCGCTCAATAAGAAACGAATAAAATTTTATGATAAGTCAAACTCATCAGATGAACCCTGAACCCTTGAACTTGAAAACGCATCCTTGGCTCCCCCCGTTTTAGTCAAGCTAAGTCAACCAGAGTCAAGCCAGGTCAAGCTAAGTCAACCACACCCCCGGGGGGCTTGGGGAATCGTCCTTGCAAAAGACATTAAAACAAAGGCTTTTGCCTCATTATCATTTATGGGGTATTTTGGAAATATGGTAGCTCCAGTGGCCCAGACAAAACCTGCCGAGCGCGTGACAACCCGTTACGCGGGCGAAGTCGTTTATATTTATGCGTTTGACGTGGCTTACGATACGGCCCGCCAGCCTATCAGCCAATTGCTCGGCCAGCCGGTGGAGCAATTTTCCATGGACGGCAGCAAGCGCAGCCCCCGCCAATTTTTCTTTTATAAACCGCAAATGGTTCGGCTGCCGCCAGTGGAACGGGCTTGTTCCTTTGGCCCGGTGCGGGTGGAGCGTGCGATCAAATTGCTGCCGGTGGGCGCCGTGAGCATCACCATGCGCGTGCCGTTTGCCGTGGAGCATGTTGAAGACCTCGTGGCGTTTCACGATTTGAAATTCGGCGATTGCTCCCTGCACGAAGAGGCGCGGCAACTCGCGCAACAGGTGGTGGCCGAATTGAAAAGCCACTTGATTCGTCCGCAGGCGCAATTGCCCGAGGAAGAGGCGTATACCGTCTTTTGTATTTCCACTCCGCCTGTCAGCCGGGAAGGCCTGCCGGTCAGCGCGGAAAGCTGGTTCCAATCCCATCGCCGCCAGATTGCGGCGCTCCTGACCCAGGAATCCGAAAGCGAACGCCTGTCCAAGCAGGAATCCGAAGAATCTACCGGGCGCTACTTGAGCTATTACGACAACGACCTGGTGGTGATTGATTGGGACGCGGCGTTGATCATGGACGAGCCGGGCGATTTTAATGAGACGCTTTACATCATGGAGCTGGCCAATCTGCAATTGGCCGAACTCGAAGCCTACGATCGCATTTTGGATAATGCGCTGGAACGTTCCTATCGCGACCTGTCCGGCCGCACGTTACGTTCTCGCGCCGATACACTACGCCTGTTGCGCGAAATCCGCATTGACCTGGAGCGTTTCAACGACGAGCTATCCAACATCACGAAATTTTTTGGCGATTGGCACCTGGCGCGGATTTACGAGAAGCTGGCCAGCCGTTTTCACCTCGGCGAATGGCACCGGAACATTGATGGAAAATTAAAGACCCTGGCTGACCTCTACCAGTTGCTTAAACAGGACCAGACGAACCGCTGGATGATGATTTTGGAAGTGACGATTATTTTGCTTTTCATCGTCGACCTCGCGGTGCTGATTGCGGGCCTAAAAGGGCACTGAACGGCAGCTTTTAATTCGTATTTCGAGTAGAACGGCGACGCCATTGCCATGCCGCAAAACCCACGAAACCACCGAGCGCCGCCAGCGCCACGGGGCTTGGTTCCGGCAGTTCAACCATCATTCCTTTGCCGAGAGGATTGCTGGAAAGCGGAATCGCGTGACTGCTGACTACTTTATGGATGACGGCATGTTTGATGATGTTAGCCAAAGAAAATCCTTCGGCGCGAACACTCGAAACCGGGATGGTCAGGAACAGGGCGGCTGATATTACCGGGATTTTTGAAATAAACGGGTTTTTCTTCATGTGAGTTAATCTAATGCAAAATGGCCAAATTACAACTGCATTCGGCATTCTTGTAGCACGATTGACATTAAATGCTGCCCTGGCCCAGCATTTTTTTAATCTCTTCCGCGTTGTCCGTCGGTGGTTTGCACTCGGTTCCGAAACACACATATACCGTCGCTTCGCCTTTTGTGGGCAATGTCCTTGAAAATTCCTCCACCGCGCCGGCATTTCCCAAAACAATCTTGTTCGGCTGATAAACCGAGTGCGCCGCCCGGAGCAATTGTTTGAACTTTGAAGAATCTTTCTCCCGGGCAATGACCACGCGCACAGGCTCCTGCAATGAAAAATCGAATGCCTGCAATAGAAACGCCACCGCCTGCGGGACGTTTTCAAGCTTCTGTGCAAATAGCTGGAACGTTTTCCCGGCGGCTTGCGCAAAACGCTTTTCTCCCGTCATCGCCCCGAGCTTAAGCAGGCACAAAACGGCCACGGAATTGCCGCTCGGCTCTGCGCCGTCGTAATCGTCCTTCAGCCGGAGAATCAAATCCTTTGAGCCCGGCCCGCTTTGCCAAAAGCCGCCGTTTTCGGTATCAAAAAATTTGTCAAGCATGACGTCTGCCAGCTTGATAGCAAAATCCAAATGCGCCGATTCCAGCGTCGCTTCGTAGAGTTCAATCACGCCCGACAACAGAAAAGCGTAATCGTCCAGCAATTGCGTTTTGTCGCTTTCGCCGTCGCGCCAGCGGTGAAACAGCGCGGGCGCTTTTCCTGGATCCCATAATTTTTCGCGGATGAATCGCAAATTCTTTTCGGCTGCTGCGCGATATTTCGGCTCGTCCAAAACTACCGACGCCCGCGCAAATGCGCCCAGCATCAGGCCGTTCCATGAAGCGAGAATTTTATCATCGAGATGCGGGCGAACGCGTTTGGCCCTCGCCGCCAGCATTTTTGCCTTTGCCGCCGTCAGCAATTGTTTGTCCCCGTCATTTTGGACCGGATTGACAATGCTCAATACATTCAGACCCCGCAATGGTTTTGGATGGCTGTGATCGATGAAATTTCCATCCGCAGTGATGCCATAATATTTTACGGCTACGTTAAATTCCTCCGGCGATAACAATTGCGAAAGCTCCTCGCGCGTCCAACAGTAAAATTTTCCTTCCTGCCCTTCGCTGTCCGCATCTTCCGCAGAATAAAATCCGCCCTCCGAATGCATCATATCCTGTAGCACATAATCAAGGATATCGCGGGCAACGGTCGCAAAAGT
>JASHZU010000502.1 GCA_030042375.1 Verrucomicrobiia bacterium | reverse complement strand
ATGCGCGTCAAAATATAATTACATGTGCCGTTCACGATGCCGTAGAGCGCGTTGATGCGATTGCCGACGAAACCTTCGCGTAGTGCCTTGATGATGGGAATGCCGCCGCAGACACTGGCCTCGTAATACAAATTCGCGCCGTATTTTTTCGCCGTGGCAAAAAGTTCCTCGCCGTGCGCCGAGAGGAGCGCCTTGTTGGCGGTGACCACGGGCTTGCCGAGCTTGAGCGCGGTCAAAATGATTTCGCGTGCGATGGTTGTGCCGCCGACCAGTTCGGTGACGATTTGAATTTGCGGATCCTCGACGACGTCGCGCCAATTGGTCGTCATGAGCGACTGCGCAATCGGATATGGACGCGGTTCATCAAACGATTTTACCGCGACTTTGCGGAGGGTGACGTTGACGCCGATGCGCGAGGCCATGAGGCCGCCGTTTTGCTGGAGCGCGTGAAAAACGCCGCTGCCCACGGTGCCGCCGCCAATCATTCCGAGATTAACCTGTTGCATGGAACAACCAGTCTGCCTCGAAAAGCTTCGAAGGAAAAGTTTTTAGTACGAAGCCGAATTCAACCACGGATGAACACAGATGGACACGGATTCTGAACAGAAGGAAACCCGCCTTCGCCACCCGTCTTCACTGAGTTACGGCACGGCGAGGGGCTTCGGCGAGGCAAGCGGAGGAAACAAAGGCGATAATCCCGAATCTTTTTTTGGTTTGTATCACTTTGTATTTGGTTTGTTTTCACCACTGACGCTGATCCTCCTTTGCTCCAACTGAGCTTCGGAGGACAGGGGCGCAGAGGAATTAAACAATCTTTTATTTCCTCAAATACCTATATTCACCTGTATTTGGTTATATTTACCTATATTTGCCTGCAACCCCCGGGGCGGTTCCGTCGGTGGACCTCCCCCCTCCAGGGGGTCTTGTATAGGTTTGTACAGGTTTGTATAGCTTGGTACAGGGTGAACTTTTTCAGGGAATTTCACCGCCGAGGCGCCAAGGGCCTGAATTAGTGGCCGCATTTTAGATTCGCGCTACGCGCGTCCCGCTTCGCGGGAAAATGGCGGTGACTGCGTCACGGCCACCACCCAGGGTGGCGCTCGCCCGGAACGACGGGCTCGCTTACCCTGGGCTAATATCTTGCCGCCCCTTCAGGGCTGCTGAGTCAGACCCGCCTTCGCCACCCGCCTTCACTAAGTTACGGCGCGGCGAGAGGCTACGGCGCGGCAAGGCGCTCACGCCCGCTGGTACAAAAACGTTATGTCAAAGAGCGGACGGCATTTTAGCAGAGGTCAGGAAAAATCGTTAGTTCCCCAATACCTATCCCGGCCCGCCTGCCTGCTAATTCTTCTCTCTTTCGGCCAATAATTTCACTTCCGCTCTTAATTCATTCAACTCCTGTTTCAAGGCTGCATTCTCGGCGCTTTGTTCCTCCAGCTTTTGGTTCAGGCCCTGGATGGCGGCGAGGGCCACGCCGCCTTCATCCACCACGGAAATATGCTTGTCGTCATCCCCATTCAACCCGAACGCCGCGTGAAAATCCTGCGCCATCGGCCCGATATGTTCGTTTGTCTTGTCCGTCTTGTAATTCCATTCGGTGACCGGCATGGCAGCGACCCGGGCCAGCACGGTTTGCGGATTAATGGGGCTGAAGTTTTCCTTGGCATTCCGATCACTCACCACGTCCACGCCATTGGAGAAAACCGCTCCCGAAACGTAAAGGTTTCCGGCAATGTACGCGGCCGTTTGCGAGGTGCCGATGCGGATGGTGCTGCTCTCTCCGAGCACGCCCGCGTTGCCGATGTCAATGTTGCCGCTCTCGTTTCCGGTAAAGGCGCTGCCGGCGTTGAATCCGATCGCGATGTTGTCGCTCCCGGAGGTCAAGGCCGACAGGGCGCCCGAACCCAGTGCTGTATTTTGCGCGCCGGTGGCCGAGTGAAGCGCATTATAGCCGATGCCCGTGCTGTCAAAACTGGCAGTAACAGCGTGTAGAGCTCCCGAACCCAGGGCCGTGTTATCGGAGCCGCTGGTATCCGAACCCAGGGCATTCAAGCCGCTGGCGGTGTTGAACGAGCCTCCGAGCGTTGAATTGCCAGCCTGGCTCAGAAATTCGTTGTCATTGCCAATGATCGCCAATTGAAAGGGGTTTAAGCTGGTGAGGTTTGTGCCGTTAAGGGCCGGCAGGGTGCCCGTCAAATTTCCGGCATTTAGCGTGCTGGCTCCATTCAACACCGGCTGCCCGTCAATCTTCAGGCCCGCACCGCTGGTCACAAAACGCACGCCGCCCTGCGCGCGGACGTTGAAACTGTCATTGTTGGTGGAAGCAAAAGCTGCATTCTGTGAATCGGCCCAGACGAACGCGCCCTGGTTGGTGGCCTGCGCCTGCTGCCCGGCGGCAAAACTATATTCGCCGCTGGTCAGATTCTCATACCCGCCGGGAATAGTCGCATATTCTCCGCTGTTGGTATTTTGCTGGCCACCGCCCACTGTTCCCGCGTAGCTGCCGGCGTAACTTTGCTCGCCGCCGCCCACCGTTGAATAAGAGTAACTGGCGTTGTTTTGATAGCCGCCACCCACCGTCGAAGAGCCTCCGCTGCTGATGTTTTGCTGGCCACCGCCCACTGTCGCCGCGTTGCCGCTGGCGTTGTTTTGCTCGCCGCCGCCGATAAAGGCACAAGACGTGTCGTTTTCAATGAGGTTGCCCAGCCCGCCGCCAATGGTGGAGGCGTCGCCTTGATTGGTGTTTCCTTCATTAGAATATCCATCATAACCCCCGCCACCGATGACGGAGCCATAGCCGCTGGCGTTGTTTAGCTCGCCGCCGCCTACCGTTGAAAGGAAACCGGCGTTGTTTTGCTCGCCGCCGCCCACCGTCGCACCAATTTCGCCAGCGTTATTTTGCTCGCCGCCGCCCACTGTTGAATAAAGGAAAC
>JASHZU010000501.1 GCA_030042375.1 Verrucomicrobiia bacterium | reverse complement strand
TTAGTCAAGGTCGCAACCGACGGTCTCCCATTGGAGCAGCGGCTTTTTGGCGATGGCCATCATTTGCGCCCAAACTTCGTGGTTCCTTTTCGTTGCCGCAATGTCCTCATCGAAGGGGTGCATATCATGGATTCGCCGATGTGGGTTTTAAATCCGGTCTATTGCACCAACGTCATCGTTCGCAATGTGACTGTAGCGACCGAAGGCCCGAATACGGATGGCTGCGATCCGGATTCGTGCACGGGCGTGTTAATCAAAGATGACACTTTTAGCGACGGCGATGATTGCATTGCCATCAAGTCCGGTCGCGATCGCGACGGGCAAAGGGTAAATATTCCCTGCCAGGACATTGTTATCCAAGATTGCAATTTTAAGGCGGGGCACGGCGGCGTGGCCATTGGCAGCGAAACTTCCGGCGGCGTGCAAAACATTTTTGTGGAGAACTGCCGTTTTGACAGTCCTGACCTGGAGATGGCCCTGCGCTTCAAAACCAACCCGGCGCGCGGGGGTTATATCCAGGACGTGCATGTACGCCACTGCGCCATCAAGCTGGCCAAAGAGGGAATTGATATGACCTTGAAATACGCGAGCAGCGGGGCCATGGAAGGAGACTCTATCCCGGTAATCCGGAACATCGATATCCGGGATTGCACCTTTTCCGTATTGACCACCCGCCCGATTTCTATTGAGGGATGGTCCGCGTCCCATCCTATCACGGATGTCACCATCGCTAACTGCCGGTTTCTCGACACGGCGGAAGACAGCGTAGTGACCAACGCAACGCGTATTTATTTGCCTGATACCCATGGCAGCGGATTGGAACGGGAGGTATTTTGAGTGCACTTTTTTCAATTGCATTTGCACAGGCCTCCGGTTGCAAAAAAGTTGTTTCGGGACTACTTTGAACCCTGTAAGCCCATAATACCGAAGATAAACCGTATGAATACGTTACGATTGCCCAAAACACGCCGGGGTTTTACGCTCATTGAATTGCTGGTGGTTATCGCCATCATCGCGATTCTGGCGGCGATGTTGCTGCCGGTTTTGGCCTCCGCCAAGCGCCGGGCGCTCCAGGCCAACTGCCTTTCCAATTTCAAACAAATGGGGATTGCCTTAAGAATGTATACGGATGATTTCAACGATTATTTGCCGCCCGGCCCGATCGCCGGTGGCTATACCGTAGCCACGGCCCCATCCAGTGACATCTATTATTTGTCTCAAACCCAATCGCCGGTTTATAGCGGCAACCCGAACACAACTGATTATAAAAAATATCTGGTTTATTACCTGGCCTCTTATCTTTCCCTGCCGGCGCCTACGGCTGGGGTCACTAACGTGGCCATGGCCTTTATTTGCCCTGCTTTCTTGAGCATGACCGGTTACAATCCCAATACAGATCCAAACGGCCCTTATGTGGATGCCTTCTGTTATTCCGTGACCCGGACCAATGCTTATCCGCAATCCTTGCTGACACCCACGTTTCCGTTTGGAAAGGAAGGCAATAATGCGGCGATGAAGCTGAACCAGATTTCTGCGCTGGTTCCCTTGACCGATATTTGGGTCGCTGGAGACATTGATGATGAATGCGTCTCAACACCGTCCTCGCTGGGCAGCCCTGAATCTACATATGTCGCCCAGTTGCCGGTGCATGTCACCGTCCGTAATTTCCTCTTCTTCGATATGCACTGCGATTCCAAGAAGGTGACTACCTATCAGGATTATTGAGCGGTTCCATCCCCCGTCGCGGGATGTGCCTCTAACTGCCAGGAAGGTTGATGGTTGTCAGTGGCGTGTACCGCAGTTCCTTCGCAGCTTTTCCTTACGGATAAAACAGCCTTAGAAAAACGCTGCTGTTGGTTGGATTGACCGGCAGAGAATAAACATTGGTCACTGCTGAAGCCGGGAGGATGGTCCAGTTCGTTCCCAGCCCCGCGCCCGCCTGGTTCGTTTGGATTTCCAGAAACCAGCCGATATGGTCCTGCGGCCAGTTCAACGCCACTTGCCCGCCGTTGTTTTGCGCCGTCAAATTTGTTGGCGAGAGCGACATTCCTGCCGGGCTGGCCACCAACTGGATTTCCCCCGCCGTATTCGTATAGAAGAGACAATTATAATTCGCCGGCGTATTCCCCAGCGCAAAACTTCCGTTCCGGCTGCCTGTGTAGGTCAATAGCGTATAAAGCCCCGGGGCAAATCCCGCCGCGTTCGTGACGTTGATGGTCGTATTGCTGAAAGTCAGGTTCCCGCCCGTGGCGATCATGCTGGCATTTGTGCCGAGCGCAAAATTAAACGCCTCGGCCTTCGGCTGGCTGTAATTGTTGTTTACCGTCATTGTGCCGTTGTTCACGGTCACCGGGTCCGCGCCGAAAATGTCCGTGGCCGTCGTGGACAGCGATGCGTTGTCCAGCTCCAGCGTATTGGTGCTGGTCAGTCCGTCCAGGGTCATGCCTCCGTTGGCATCGTTCGTTAAAATGAGGCCGGCATTATAAATCGTAAACGTTTTATTCGCGCCGGACACGGTGATTTGCGAGTTGGCAAATTGAATATTGCGCGCGTTATAAACATCGAACGTCGCCGGCGCGTTGATGTTTACCTGGCTTAAGAGCACGTTCGTCACCGGCAATTCCGTCCGGCCCCAAATGATGCCCGCAATGCCGCCGGAAGTGACCGTTGCCGTCACGTTGCTGATGACGATATTGCGCCAAACGACCGTGGTCGAAGAAGCCGAATCAACCGTCTGCGTGGCGGCTTCAGTGGGCGTAATGCCAATTGGCGTTCCAGTTTCATTATAATAACTGTAAATGACGATCGGTGCTTGCGTGATATTGGTCATTCCGATGTTGGAATAAAAAAGATTCTGCACCAGGCCGCCCGCCCCGGGAGAACTGCCCGCATTGTCCGATTTCAACCGGATGCCGTATTCCGTCCCGTTAAACGTGCAATTTATCACCGTCAAATTCGAGACCCCCGCCGACGTATTGCTGCCGATAGAGAGTCCATGGCCGGAGCCAAAAGCGCAATTTGTCACCAACGTGCCGGATGATGTCCCGCTCGTGCTGCCCAGCGCAATGCAATCATCGCCATCGCTGATGGAATCGTTTTGCACCAGGCAATTCGTCCCCACCAAATCAATGCCGTCCGTGTTTGGCGACGTGCCGATCGTATTAATCGTGATTCCCTGCACCGTGATGTTGCCGCCGCCGTTTTTGAAAACCAGATGCATGGACGGCGAATTTTCCAGCGTTACGTTTTCAATCAGCACGCGATTGCATTTATCGAAAAAAAACAGCGTGGGCCGTTCGGACGTGCTCAGGCCGTCCCACCAGCCCGAAAAAGTGGCCTGCCCGTCAATCGTCCCTGCCCCGCTTACTTCCAGGTCATGCCCGCCCGAAGCCGTCGTGATAAAATCCGCCGGCGATGTGCCCCCGGGGTACGAGCCGTACGGCAGCATCCGCAGGATCGCCCCGCTGTCCAATTGGAGGTTGATGCTATTGGAAAAGTTGAGCGGACCGCTCAGGAACGTGCCGGAAGGGATTTCCACCGTGCCGCCGCCCGCCACAAACGCCGCGTTGATGGTATTTTGAATGGCCGTCGTGTTGGTATTCACCCCGTTGCCTACCGCGCCGAAGCTGGTGATGTTGAAGGAATTGGCTGGAATGACCGGCAGGACCGGATTTTGCGCGCGCGTCCATGTCACGGCCACGAGCAAAAACAGGGCCGCAGCCACGGCCGGACGGGCGAAAACAGGTCTCATTGAGATTACCAAACAACGTAGGCCAGAATGAGCCCTTTTTCAATCGGCTCCCTCTGCAAAAGCCATTGAAAAAAGGGAACCTTTTTTAAAAGCAGTGCGTTTCTGGTCATGCGAATGGGAGGCCCCGGTGGCCCGGCGAAAAACCTTGTTGCCATATCCCTTATCTGTTTTCCTGCCATTGCAATGATTACCAGGGAAAAGTTGCTTCATGAATTGAAGGCGCTGGCGTTTATCAC
>JASHZU010000500.1 GCA_030042375.1 Verrucomicrobiia bacterium | reverse complement strand
GCGCGCACATAAAATTTGCCGGCCCGGCGCGGGAACGCGTCAAATTGTATCGCCGTGACATGGCTGCCGCCGCGGTTGCCCCCGTTATAGCCGCCACTGCCCAGCACACAGGCATCGCCGTTCATGTCGTAAAGATAATACTGGAACCAGGAGTATTGATCGGGAACGGTTTGCTGCCGCACCCAGACCACGAGCGTGTCGTTGGACGTGTTGATCGAACGGTTCACCCCGGGATAGGCGTGGTGTTTTCCGTAATCCGCGCGCAGGAAGGTGAGTTTGGCGCCGTCATCAAAGGTCATGACCTGCGGCCGCATCATCCACCAGACCCCGGCGCCCGCCGCGGCCAGGAGCAGGATTAAAACGCCGGCCAAAATCCAAGTTTTCGCTTTCATAAGTTCTGAATAAGTTTACCTGCACATTCTGCACCTGATTTGACGCCTCGCTTATGGGAACGAGCCGATTGTAGGACGGTGCCGAAGTGATTCAAGCCCTTTTCCTGACAATTTTTCTATACGGTTAACCAACTGTCTTCCCACTCTATATATACCCGGTAACCGCTAAAAAGTTACGGTCAATTTTCACTGAAATGCAGTAAGAGTTGCCCGGTTTCCTTTTTTTCGGCAAACTACAACATGGTTGAAACTCATACCGCCTGAGCATGAGAAGGATTATTTTCGTAGTTTTAGTTTCTTGTCTCTTTGTCGCCGCGTCGCCCCGCGTTTTCTCCGGCCAAAGCCAGTGGGTTTATTTCAATTCTGATGGCAAGCTCGCCTACAAAACCCTGCCACAAGGCGACCGCATCATGGACTTTTCATACGCGGGCTATGGCGGTGGCGGCGTGCCCATCCCCGGCGTCCCGGCGGTTATTACGGTGTCACCTTCCGGCGGCGACGACACGGCCAAGATCCAAAACGCGATCGACGCCGTCTCGCAAATGCCTTTGACCAATGGCTTCCGCGGCGCGGTTTTGCTCGACAAAGGAATTTTCTATTGCAGCGCGCCGCTGGCGATCCATTCCAGTGGCATTGTTTTGCGAGGCAATGGACCAGACGCGTCCGGCACGACTATCCGATTGACCGGTGCTCCACACACCGGTTTTTTAATCGAAGGGTCTCCACCCAAAGACAAAGAAAGCGGCGATCACATTGCCATCACTGACGAATACATCCCCTCCGGCGCGATGTCGTTTAATGTCGCGGATGCCTCAAGTTTCAAACCCGGCGATACGATTTTTATTTACCGGCCCGCAACACCCGCCTGGGTGCAATTCATGGGAATGGACAAGCTGGTTCGCGGCGGCAAAGCAGAACATTGGGTTGGCAGCCAGACTGTGACCCGGCGCTCCGTAGCATCGATTTCTGGAAATGCCATTACCCTGGACGCCCCGTTGACCGATTCATTTGATTCGCACTACCTTAATCCGCCCGGGGCGTGGGTCGAGCATGCTTCTACTTCCCACTGGGCCAATCATGTGGGCGTGGAAAATCTCCGCATCCTCGCGCCGCCACAGGCCATTCCAATAACCGAGGAATCATACAAGGCTATCTACCTGAACAATGCGAGCGATGTCTGGATGCGAAACCTGGCCATCCGTGACACTATCAACAGTGTTCATACCGGGCCAAATACATCTTGTATCACCATTGAAAACGTCGTCGTTAATCATACCGTGGCGACCCTCGGCGCGGCATTGCCGGCGGATTTTAGCGTGGATGGCACACGGACGCTGATTGACGATTGCACCGATACCGGCAATCACCTGTTTTATTTTGTGACGGTGACCGGGGCCACCGGGCCGGACGTGCTCCTCAATTGTAATTTTTACGGCAACGGTTCCATCTCGCCGCACGAGCGGTGGGCCACGGGGCTGCTGTTTGATAACTGCCATGTGCCCGACGGTGGCATCGATCTGATGAATCGCGGTGAGATGGGCTCAGGCCACGGCTGGACGTCCGGCTGGTCTGTCGCGTGGAATTGCACCGCCAGGAATTACATCATCCAGCAGCCGCCGGGCACGGTCAACTGGGCCATCGGTTGTACTGGCAGGCAGGAACTCGCGCCACTGCCTTTTGGCCGTGGCCCAATGCTGCCGCAGGGAATTATCGATTCGAACGATACGCCGGTTGAGCCGGCCAGCCTTTATGCCGAGCAACTACGCGAACGATTGGGCGATAAAATGGCGATGCCATAATGGCGATTTCAGGTTAAGTTGGTTCGGCGCTCAATGTTATGCTCAAAGGCTTGCTCTATCGGCATCTACTGTGGGCGATTCTGGTCGTTCTGATCATTCTCGTGCTCTATGGCGTTGTCCCTGTAATGCGTTTGGCGGCTATCCTGGGGTTTTTCGTCATGCTAAGATTTTTAACGCTCTTAAACGAAGCTCAAAGAAGGTCTTTTCCATCTGCGCAAATGACCGAATCCATGCGGGGCGGAGTTCTTCCCCGTCCCAAACGGGAATTGTGCGCAGAAGGTTTGGGCGTTATCGCGTTTGCGATTGTTATTCCCCTCGATATTGCGTTGTACACTCGCGATTTTTTTTCCACTCGCACGTCGTTGGGCTGGGAAGGGACGGTTATCGCCACGCTTTGTGTACTCCTCTATTTGTGGCCGCATATCGGTTTAAAATCGCCGGATTTGTCGGATATACGAACCTGGTGGTGGATGCTCCCCTTTTTGTTTGGATTTTTAGCATTGTTTTATGCCCTTGAGGTGCGTCATCCGTATTTGAACCCGTTGAATCCGGACCGCGACCGCTTGGCGGCGGAAAAAATATTATCGCTCAAAGATAATGTCCTGGCCGGACGCTACGCCGATTGGGTATTGCGCTACGCGCGCGAATTGGATGAGCAGGGAAAATCGCTAGAGGCGATCCATTTTTATCAGGAGGGAGCAAGGCTGGATCCAACCAATCGCGCCGCAAATGACCGGTTAATCGCCCTGGAGGGGTGGGCTTCTGGAGCATCGCCGGAAGAGCCGGTCAAATCCGAAATTAATCCGTCAGCGCCTTATTGGACGCCGGACAAGCCCGTTGTAAGGCTGCCGCGTCATCCCATAGATTCGGACCTGGAAAATGTGTGGGGTTGTACGGTCGTCATTATCGCCGTGGGGGACGTACCTGAGAAGATGCTAGATTCCGTCGGCACTGCCATTCACAATGAACTCGGCCTGCCGGTTTGTGTTGCGACGGATTCCGTGCCACTGCCGCCTTATACCCGCCGGCG
>JASHZU010000499.1 GCA_030042375.1 Verrucomicrobiia bacterium | reverse complement strand
GATGAAATCCTCAAGGTCGCCGAAACGTTAAAATGTGATTTGATCGCCATGGCCGGGCATGGGCATCGCCTGTTGGGCGATATCTTTCACGGCAGTACCATTACCCAGGTACGACATAAGACTTTGATTCCTCTTCTGTTGGTGCGAACGAGGAAGGAATAGTGATTGTATATATCGCGTACAAAGGTCAACAAGGTCTACATCGTTGACAACCAATAACTTAAAGGTCAACACCGAGGTCAACATTTTCCAGCAAAGGTCTACATCGTTGATTGTCAACGAGTTAAATGTCAACATTATCGTTACCGCGCTACAAAACTTTCGAATCTTTCGTCCGCTCGACGAAATGGAGTAGATTCCCGTCACAATCGGCGAAGAATAAAACCCGTCCACCGCCGGCGGCCGGGCGTTCCGCTTCGGTGAATTTCACGCCGCGCTTTTCCAGTTCGATTTTCGCAGCGTCCAGAGAATCGACGCGCAAGGCCAGGTGCCGGAAGCCCGCAAGTTTATTATTGGCCGTGTCGGGCAGCGATTTTTCCGCCGCATAAATTTCAAACCAGACATGGCCCAGCGCGATGAGGCACGTGGGCGGATTCTGGCCGTTGCTCCAGACTTCCCGCGCGCCCAGCACGCGCTCATACCAGCTTTTCAATGCGACCGGGTCGTTAGAAACGATAGCGAGGTGTTCGACAGAAATGTTCATTTTGAATCCGCAGATTACGCGGATGGCACAGATTTCAAAATAACAAAATTTAAATTTACCGTTGAAAGACTAAAACGCAGAATCACGCCTATGGATTCCGACATCATTTCCGACCCATTGCTTGGAAAGCTTCGCTGGGATGCAAGTATTGGCTGGTGGGAGGGTCGTTTTCCTCAAGGTTCCAATCAACCCTTTCAACTTTACATCAAGCCGCCGAAGTCAGAGCGAACGATTACTTCAGAATCCCGCCAGGCAGTTTCACGTTTGGCCGGAATGGACGCCGTTATCCGCGGTTATGCCGCAGAAAAATTGTTAAAGATTCTGAATTCCACATGGAATGAAGGCGATCCAATTAACATTGAAGAGTTCATTCGACGTATAAGTCCGGAAAGTATTCTGATCAATCCCGGTGGCCGCGCCGATGTAAGTTATCATGACGATGGCATGTTTTTGGGTCACGTTGTCTCAGCGCGAATTGCGCCCAACGGTTCCTTTGTTGAGGCATTAATCCAGGGCTGATTCATTTCATTCGCATCGGGAAAAGTTTTTGAATATCGTCTAGCTACATGAACGTTGAATCTTTTCTTAAGCATCGCCTGGTCTGTGTGGCCGTAATCCATAAGCCGGACGATGCCGTGCCACTCACTGAGGCGCTTTTGGCCGGAGGTTTGAATTGCATCGAAGTCACTTTTCGCACCGCCGGCGCGGCGGAATCCATCGCGCGCATCCGCAAGGCGCTGCCGAATGCCGTCGTGGGCGCCGGGACGTTGCTCACGGCGGACAATGTGAAGGCTGCCGCGGACGCCGGCGCGCAATTTGGCGTATCACCCGGCCTGCGGGAGTCTGTCCTGAAGACGGCGAACGCGCACAATCTCCCGATGTTTCCCGGCGTCATTACGCCCACGGAAGTGATGGAAGCGCTGGACCTTGGCTGCAAGCACCTGAAATTTTTCCCGTCGGAAACCTTCGGCGGAGTCAATGCGCTCAAGGCGCTGGGCGGACCGTTCAGCCACACGGGTGTGAAATTCATTCCCACGGGCGGCATCACGGCGGCCACGCTGCCGATTTATCTCGCCGTGCCGCATGTCGCGGCCGTGGGGGGCTCCTGGATGGCCGAGCACAAACTCGTTTCTGAAAAAGAATGGGGAAAAATTACCACGCTGACGGCCGAAGCGATGAGAGTCATTACGACTGTCAACCAACTGCTAAAATAGAGATATTGCGGAACACTTGAGCCGCCTGGGAGGCGGCGAAAGGAATTCGTTCCGCCCCGGCGGAACGAAGGTCGCGTGGCGACCGAGCGAGTGAGCGCGAGCGAGTCAAAGAAGCTCAATCTTGCGTAACTCTATTAATATTTATAGGTATTGAGGAACTATCTTCTTTTCTATTCCCTGCTAAAATCCTCGCAAGCGGGCCATTGGGTTCACCCACCCCGAATATTTTAGGAGGTTTGATCTTTGACATACTTACGGTTCTGTATCGGATGGCGCGAAGCGTCTGGAGTGCGCGCGCTTTAGCGCCGCTTTTCGAAACGGCCCATCTCATGAGAAGGCATTCGACGTAGCAAAAAATTAAACCTGCTAAAGCCTGTTTAAAGCTATTAAAGGCTAATAAAAGGGTTCCCCCACCCCCGGGGGTGGGGGCTGGCAGGCAAAAGCAGGCGGGTAAATTAACCTGAATTAACCCTCCAGGATAAAATACATACTGGATACATACCGATACATACCGAAAAATGAATTCCATTGCATGGGAAGCGACCCGGTTTCCTTCGTTGCCTTGGGGTTAATCACGAAGGTGACCGTTAAGGCGAATTAAGCGGAATTAAGCAGCATTAAGCCCTATTAAGCTATTTCAGAAAAAATTGTTTAATTTCAGACGGCCGCGGCGCAGCACACGTGTGTGGTGCGGCCCTGCCATCCTAATTCCCCACGGTCACCTGCAACGGTTGATGCCAGCGCTCGGCGAACCGGCTGACGTAATCGTTCCATGATTTGGCATCCGGAAAATCGCCGCTCTCACTCCAACCGGCGCCGGTGTAATACACAAAAGGTTTGCCGATCTCCACGGAGGCAACGCCGAGCAGGTCGCGGATGGCCGGCTGGCCTTCCGTCAGCGTGTGTGTGGGCGCTGCGGTTTTGGACTCCGGAAGATCAGGAAAATCGTTCGTGAAAAAATCGACATTCGGCAAAATGAAAGCCACGCCGATGACGCCTTTGGAAAAATCCTGCGGCTGCCAGTAAGTTTGCCAGCCGTCTGCCTGATCCCGCACAACCAGGCCTCTTGCCGTGTCGTTCTGCCATGTGCCAATTTGCTGCCAGGCATTAGGTTTTTGGGATTCCATGGCTTCCGGCGTATCGAAATTTGGCGCATTCAGAAATACATGGTCTCCCGGGCGCTCGTTCAAACCGACAGCGACTTGCAAAGGCGAATTGTCATCGCTGTCAAACGTGCTTTCGACGCGGGTCATGTTGGAGCCGGCGTCAATGCTCATGCGTTTCGTCTCGGAAACTTTCCGGCCGCCGGCATCCCAGGCATCGTAAGTCAGTTCAAACTCAGAGCGAATCGGGCCGGTGGTGATGATTTTGTAGCTGCGCCAGTTTTTGGAAACGTAAAGCGTGCCGTCGTTCCAAATGCCCAACCCGCCGCAGCCGCGCAATTTGCCGACCTTATAATCGTCCTGCGCCGGGCCATTTAAATCGTAGGGAAACATCGTGGCATACATCCAGTTGACGATGAGGTCGCGTGTGCGTTTGACCCAAACATCATAGCCGCTGCTGATGAGCGGCTCGGCCGCCCAGGTTTCCAGCGCCGGGCCATACATCCGGTGCGCGATGCGGTCGCTCTCCCAGGCGATATCCTCGTGCCGTTCCGGAACGTAGCGCGCGAAGGTTTTCACAATCGGTTGCGGCGCCGCGGGCAAATTCGATTCGTCTAAAATGAAGAAGGTCCGCGTCTCGCCCGGCGCGAGGTCCACTTGAAAGATTTTTTTCCACGGGAAATTCGGTTCCACATAAGTTTGCGAATCGAAAACGCGCGAAGAAACGGCGTCAATCACCGGCATGGCAGTGACGCGTTGTAAATAATGCGGCGCTTCATACATTTTTTTCGGCAAAGGTTTCTCCGGAGAGAACGCCTTGAGAATGTCAGCAACGTCCAAATCGACTGTTTCACAGGAACGATAAAACGAAGAGGGATTGGTGACCGTGACTTTGACGGAAGGTTTTTCAAGCGCCAGCATCCGATAGACTTCACTTCCGGCCAGCAAAAATCCGCCGACGCCGTAAACTTCCGTGGAATCCGGGGCGTAGCTTTTCGGATCTGCGCCCATCGGCTGCACATTGGTGAGTTTGCCATCAGAATCCACGCAGCCCACCAGTGCCAGCCATGCCTTGTCCACGACCGGCTCATAGGTGGCGCGGTCGAGCAAACCCTGGTTGATGCCCCACGCGAGCGCATATACGAAAAAACTCGAGCCGCTGGTTTCCTTGAGCGGATAACTTCCTGGATCCAGCATGCTCGCATGCCACAGGCCGTCCGGCTGCTGGCAGGCCACGACTGCCGGCGCCATGTCTTTGAACAATTGCTCAAAGCGCGGCCGATCGGGAGAATTCATCGGCAGGTACTGCAGCACCCGCACCAGGCCCGCCATCACCCAGCCGTTGCCACGGCCCCAGAACACTTTCTGGCCGTTCGCCTCTTTCTTGTTGAAATACGTGCTGTCGCGATAAAACAAATGCGCGTCCTTGTCGTAAAGGTAATCCGTCGTGTACCACCAGTTCGTAACTGCGAAATCCATGTACTTCGGATCGCCGGTCGCCGCATAAAGCCGCATCCAGGTTGGCGGTCCCATGAACAATGAATCGCACCACGACCACAATTCCCGCTCTTTGTGGTTCGGCTGGTTGAACTGCAGGCTCATCGTCGTGGAGGGATTGGCCAGGATGTCGTCGAAGCGCGCGCGCAATGGTGCAATCATCTTGGGGTCGCGATAAAGAAAATAGAGTTCTGCGTACGTTTGGCCCACGCAATGATCGTCCGCGTGGAATTTGCGCGGTCCGAGCTGCCAATCGTTTGCCTTGCCCATGTCCAGCATGGCGTCACGATATTTGGGATTGCTGGAAATTCCCGCCAGCGCCATGAACCCGGCATAGCCCGTTGCCTGTGTCCAATCGAGCGGTTTATGATCTGAAGGATGGGCCAGTTGCCAATCCGCCACCCGTTGCATGACATCGAGAACATTTTGCGGGGTAATGTCCGCCGCGTCGGCAGGCGCTGCCGGCTGCGCGCGCAACTGCAAATTCGTGAAGAGGGAAACCAGTGCGACCAAAAAGCTGATGCGATTGAAGAATGTCATTTTCATAGTGCCATGCGACCGTTTATCACCGCGGATGAATGAACATCATTGATAAATCGGCCCCCTGTTTCAAGCTCCAAGCAGAAAGCAGCGGTTCTTTTGGGTTTTGGCTTCATTTTCGCTCAAGCCTCGCCAAAACCCAAAATTCCTCGCTGCCAAACGGCTACAGTATTTCTTCAACCGCTCTAGTTAAACGTCAATGTCTCGGGCAACTTGAAATTTCCCTTCAGTTGAATATCTCGCGAGGAACCGCCGACAAGGATTTTAAAGCTATCCTTTTGGGCGACCCAGCTTTTCTGAGCCGGGTCGTAATAGCCAAACGCTGTTTCATTCAATGGAATTGAAACCGTCTGCGTTTCGCCCGGCTGCAAAAAGACGCGTTTAAATCCTTTCAGCTCCTTTTCCGGCCGCGGCAGGTCAGGGCTTTTTTCATGGACGTAAAGCTGCGCGATCTCTGCCCCGGCGCGGTCACCCGTATTTTGGATGTTAAAATGCGCTGTCACGATGGTCCCTGCCCCGTCATTTTCGTGAGTCAATTCCAAGTTTGAGTATTTGAAGGTCGTATAGCTCAAGCCGTAGCCAAAGGGAAATTGCGGCGCGATTTTTTTCGTGTCGAACCACCGATACCCTACCAGCAGCCCTTCTTTGTACGTCACCACGCCATTTGTGCCCGGATAAGCGCCCAAGGCATGCGCGGGGGAATCTTCCAGCCGCTTCGGAATACTGCAAGGCAGTTTGCCCGAGGGATTCACGTCACCGAACAAAATGCCGGCGAGCGCGTTTCCGCCCTCCATGCCGGGGTACCACGCCTGCAACACCGCCGGCACACGGTCGACCCAAGTGTCCATTTCGGCAGGCGTGCCGAGCAGGACCACAATCGTTTTCGGATTCGCCGCGGCAATTTTTTGGATTAACTCATCCTGGCCGTACGGCAAGTTGAAATTCTTGCGGTCCGACCCCTCGCAGTCGCCGCCGGCGTCCTTGTTCAATCCGCCCACGTAAATGACGACGTCCGCCATCCTGGCGGCGGCGACGGCGCGGTCTATCAGGTTGGAGTCGCCACCCTTTTCGTAACCCTCCGAAAAAATAATATTCACGTTACGTCCGGCGCGTTTTATAAGTCCTTGCAGCGGAGCAATTTCATAAAGCGACTTAATTTCAGAGCTGCCGCCATAATGCGATTGGGTGCGAACGGCGTTTTCGCCAATGACGGCAATGGTTTTGATTCTGGCGGTATCGAGAGGCAGAAGGTTTTTTTTGTTTTTGAGCAAAACAATTCCTTCCTCGGCCACATGGCGCGAGACCGTCTGATGAGCCAGCGTGTCCAGCGAGCCATTGGTCCGGCCGGGATCAAAAACATGGGTCGCAAACATCACGCGTAAATTGCGCCGGACTTTGTCGTCCAGGCCGGCCATGGGCAATTGGCCGCTTTTCAAGGCGTTGAGGTAGGGTTGCGCGAGGTAATAGTCATCGTAAGCCTGCGACGAGCCCATTTCGCAGTCGAGGCCGTTCAGGGCGCATTCGCGGGTGTCATGCGCACCGTTCCAATCCGACATGACCAGGCCTTTGAAGCCCCACTCCTTTTTCAAAATTTGATTGAGCAGATAATCATTTTCGCAGCAATGCTGGCCGCGGAACTGGTTGTAAGCGCCCATGACGCTCCAGACGCCGCCTTCCTGGACGGCGGCCTTGAAGGCCGGCAGATAAATTTCCCGCAACGCGCGCTCGTCCACTTCCACGTCAACGCTGTTGCGTTTATATTCCTGGTTGTTCAGCGCAAAATGTTTCACGCAGGAAGAAACATCCTGCGATTGTTCGCCGTGAATATAGCCAACGGCCATGCGCGAAGTCAGGAAGGGGTCTTCACCGAAATATTCGAAATTCCGCCCGCACAACGGCGTGCGGTAGATGTTAACGCCCGGGCCGAGCATGATGTCCTTGCCACGCGCACGGGCTTCCTGGCCGATGGCCTCGCCTTCGGCATAGGCCAGATCGGGGTCCCAGGTGGACGCGAGGCAAATGCCCGCGGGCATCGCAGTGGAATAATCATCCGTGTGGCCGGCGGCATTCCAGTTATCGTGGGAGATGTCTTCGCGAACACCCAGCGGCCCGTCGGACATCCAGCGGCGCGGAATGCCGAGGCGCGGAATCGGGGCCGTGGAAAATTTTGAATCCCCATGGACCATGGCAATTTTTTCTTCCAGCGTCATGTGCGAAAGCAAATCGTTCACGCGTGCCTCCAGCGGTTGGCTGGGGTCCAGGTAAAGGGCATGCGGGTCGGCCAACTGGGTTTGCGCATGGAGGTTGGGCAAAAGCATCAATGCAAACGAGAAAAGAAAGCAAAGACGACAGGAGATGAGGCTAACTTGTGTCATAAACCGTCGATTGTAAATTCTGTTGCCTGCCCGGCAAGTATGGCGATACTATTATTTTGAGGGGTTGACAAACCAGGGTAAAGCGATGAAAGAGGGATTCATCGCCCCAGCCAGCCGCCGTCGATGTTAAGGATCGCACCGTTGAGATAGTCAGAATCCGGCGAGGCCAGGAAGACGCAGCCGCCGGCGATGTCCTCGGGATTTCCCCAACGGTTTTCCGGAATGCGATCCAAAATGGCCTGGTTGCGTTTGGTATCCTCGCGCAATGCTTTGGTGTTTTCCGTGGCGATATACCCCGGCGCGATGGCGTTGATATTGATTCGTTCCTTCGCCCATTCGTTCGACAGGGATTTGGTAATACCGGCAATGCCGTGTTTGCTCGCTGCGTACGCCGGCACCGTGATGCCGCCTTGGAAGGAAAGCAGCGAGGCGATGTTCACGATTTTCAGGCGCGAGCCCGGCGCCGATTTGTCGCGCCCCTGGGTGATCCACCATTTGGCCGCTGCCTGGCACAGGAAAAACGGTGTGGACAGATTCGTCCGCAATACTTCGTCCCAGTCCTTTTCTGAAAAATCCACTGCGGGCGCGCGCCGGATAATGCCTGCATTGTTCACCAGCACGTCAATTTGCCCGGCCTGTTTGACAACTTCGGCAATCAAATCCACGGCCACCTTCTGCGTCCCGGCGCTCAGGTCCGTGTGCAGGGGAATAAATTCCGCGCCGTCGCACTTGGCCGAGGTTTCATTCAGCCCGCTCCTTGCTACACCTACCACCCGCGCGCCCTGCAACGCAAACGCCGCACAAATCGCCTGGCCGATTCCACGGCTCGCGCCCGTCACGACGACTACTTTATTTTCAAAGCGTTTCATGGGTGGAACGGATAGCCTACTTCAAATCCAATGGCTTCACGCCGTCCATGTCGTCGAACACCTGATTCTCGCCAGCCATGCCCCAGATGAATTTGTAGTTGCCCTCGCCGCAACCACAGTGGATGGACCAGTTCGGCGACAGGGCCACCTGCTCGTTGTGCATGAAGAGGTGCCGGGTGGCCTGGGGCTCGCCCAAAAAATGGGTGAGGATTTTTTCGCCGAGGTCGAAGTAAAAATAAATCTCCGTGCGCCGCCAGTGCGTGTGCGGCGGGAAGGAATTCCAAACGTTCCCCTCCTCCAGCGCCGTGAATCCCATTACGAGCTGGCAGCTCTGGATGCCGCCCTGATGGATGAATTTATAGATCGTCCGCTTGTTGCAGGTCGCTTGCGAACCTAGCGCCACCGGCGAAGCGTCTTTGCACTTCAGCATCGCCGCCGGGAACGCCGCGTGCGCTGGGCAACTAAGAAAATAAAATTTGGCCGGGGCCTTTGCATCGACGCTTTCGAAAACTACCGACTTGGTTCCCATGGGCAAATAGGCGCAGTCCAATTTCTCCAGCGCGAACGTCTTGCCATCGGCGATAATTTTGCCCGCGCCGCCCACATTGATGGCGCCCAGTTCGCGGCGCTCCAGGAAAAAGGCACGGCCCGTTTCTTTGTGGTTGGGCAATTCAATCGGCTTGTCCGTTGGTATTGCGCCACCGACCGCGAGGCGGTCCAGATCCGTGAACGTTCCCGCCACCTGCCCGGGCACAAACAGCTTCTCAATTAAGAACGCATCCCGCACTTCCTGCGTGGACATGTGCGTGACGTCCTGCGGACGTGGCATCCGACGGATGGTGTTCTCGAACATGGCAACCTAGACCTCAATTCCGTAAGCCTTGAGTTTGTTATAGAGCGTTTGCCGCCCGATGCCCAGGCGTTTGGCGGCTTCCAGTTTGTTTCCTGACACCGCTTTGAGCGTTTGGACAATCACATTGCGTTCGACGCTTTCGAGCAGCGTGTAACCGGTGTCTGTCTCTTCGGTATGCTCGATGGGTTTGCTGGTGGTGATGGACAAATCCGCCGCGTCGATTTCCGTGCCTTCGCACAGCAGCACCGCGCGCTGGATTTCATTCTGCAACTGGCGCACGTTGCCGGGCCATTCGAATTCCGTCAGCCGGTCAATGGCCGGCTGTGTGAAGCCGCGGATGTCCCGGTTCGCCTGCGCGGCAAACCGTTTCAAAAAGGCGCTGGCCAGCAGGATGATGTCGTCGCGCCGCTCGCGCAACGGCGGCAAATGGACGGAAATCGCGCAAATGCGGAAATACAAATCCTCGCGCAGCTTGCCGTCCTTGATGGCGACGTCCGGCTTGCGATTGGTGGCGGCCACGATGCGGCAATTCGTCTTGTAAGTGACTTTGCCGCCCACAGGCCGGACTTCCTGGTCCTGCAACACGCGCAGCAATTTGCTTTGCGTGTCGATGGGCATTTCGGAAATTTCATCCAGGAAAAGCGTGCCGCCTTCCGCCTGCCGGAACAGGCCTTCGCGATCGGAATGCGCGCCGGTGAATGCTCCTTTCACCGAGCCGAATAATTCGCTCTCAATCAATTCGCGCGGCAACGCGGCGCAATTGATCTTGATGATTTTATTCTTGTTGCGCGGGCTTAAGGCATGAACCAAGT
>JASHZU010000498.1 GCA_030042375.1 Verrucomicrobiia bacterium | reverse complement strand
GCGGAGCCGCTTAACAATGTGGGCGATGTCTTCGCCGGCGGTTTTGATGTACTGCAAATGTTTTTTCCCGGCGGGAGTCATGTTGGGCTCGGTCTGTGCAATCAAATCGGCAAACCCGACGACCGGCGAAAGGGCGTTGTTGATGTCGTGGGCCACGCCGCTGGCCATTTGGCCGAGGGCCTTGAGCCGTTCCTGCTGCATGGCCGCCTGCTGGGATTGGCGGAGGTCGTTGTAGGCTTTTTGCAGGTCCTGGTACAATTGCGCCTGGTGGATGGCCAGGGCCGCGTGCGCGCACAGGCCGCGAATGAAATCGCGTTCCGCCCGGCTGAAGCCGTCCTTTTCCGTCCGCAGGAGCACGATCAAGCCAAACGCTTTGTCTTCCACGACCAGCGGCGCGCCGATGACGCAACTCAAGCCGGCGCTCGACAACTTCTTGGCCATGACCAGGTTCAGTTTGGCGCCATCGGCCACATAGACCATCTCGCCGTTGAGGCAGGGGCGGAAGGGCGTAAAATCCACGGGAATGTCGTCGGGAATTTTCAGCGCCTCGGCAATGGGCCGGCTTTTGGGGCCGCGCACCAGCAAGTGAATCTTATCGGAGCGGTCGTCATACCAATACGCGCTGCCATAATCGACCGGCAAATGGTCCTCCAATTGCTGGAGGACGACGGTGATGATGCTTTCGAAGTCCTGGCGGGCGGCGATGGCATAGGTGATTTGGTTGAGCAGGCTGATGCGGCCAAACTGCTGTTCCAGGTCGCGCGTGCGCCCGCGGACACGCTCTTCCAATTCGTTATTGGCCTGGTTGAGGGCGGCGTCGCGCTGTTGGATTTGCGAGAGCATTTCATTGAACGAGTCAATGAGGTTGCCCAGCTCGTCGTTGGATTCCTTGACGGCGCGGACGGCGTAATTTTTCTTGGTGGAAACCACTTTGGCGGTTTGCGCGAGGTGGAAAATGGGCTGGGAAATGACCCGCTGCAGGCGCGAGGCCAGCAGAAACGTGGCCAGCAACGCTGCCAGGGTGAACGTGATGATAAGAGAGGCATAATGCCAGAGCCGCGAATACAATTCCGACATGTCCGCGACAATGCAAATGGCGCCCGGTGTTTCATTCGACGAGAAAAAGTAAAAGAGCACCAGGGTGCCGTGATCCAGGACGTAGTTGCCGTTCTTGACGACAATTCCATGATCTTCCGGATGAGTGGGAAGCGAGAAATGGGTCTGGCCGGGGGCATAGTAATTGGTGAAAACATTGTACTGGCCGTCGGCATCCTGCAGATAGAGGCAGGCGGCGCGGACACTCGGCTTTTCTTCGAGGGCCTTTAATTCCTCATGCGCCGCGTCATAATCGCCGAAGCTTAGCGCGGCAGTGCTGTTGTTGCCGACGACTTCGGCCTGCGTGAACAGGTCCTGCACCATGGCCGCGCGGTTGGAGAAGAAGGCATGGGTCAAAATCGCCACCGCCACGAGCAGCAAAGCCGTCGAGGTGCTGACCAGCATGATGGCCATCAACTTGCGGGTTATGGAGATCGCTCGCAAAGGAGTGCCTGTGTTTGGGTGGTAGGAGGGTTTAGCGCTATTTTGACGGCCAGGCTCAACAGCTTGGAGCTGATTTTCAGCCTGGCCCGCCGGGCTGCCGCGTCATTGATTTCGAATCGGATTTGATGGTTTCGGGTGACAAAATTAATGATCGCGCCCGACTGAGCCGGGTCGACATTTTCGGTGATTGTCAAAACGCTGACGCCATTGAGTTTCCGGACTACGGCGGCCACGTTTTTTTGCTCCGAAGGGCTGATGTAAAGAAGCTGGCAGTTTTGCACGCCGTTGAATGAGACTGACTGCACGATGATTTGGCGGCCGTCAATCGTCCTGCCATGCACGATATCGGCGAGGCTGCCTTGAAACGGGTTTTCGCCATAGATGCCAATGACCATCGGTGCGCCTGGTGGGGGGAAAGCGTTGGCCGGCCATTCCACAAACTTGCCGAAGTTGCTCAAAAAAGCGGCTTCAACGTCGTATTCTCCCACGTTCCGGGACTGCGCCAGCGTAGTCGTGGCAGACACCATAAGAATGACCATGAAAATGAATCTCAACCCCTCCCTTTTGAAGAAAAGGGGGTTTTTAAGAATGAATTCTGACTTTTCCATAACGCGCCGGAAACCCGCTAATAGCAAAACCGCCTCAGTAAAAGCAGTTTTAATGCCTGAAAGCCTGAAAAAGTGCCTTATTATGATGGGTTTCCGCTAGGCCCGGGGATGGAATTTCCGGTGGATTTCCCGCAGCCGGCCACTGGCCACATGGGTGTAAATCTCGGTAGTGCTGATATTGGCATGGCCAAGCAGTTCCTGGATGACCCGCAAATCCGCGCCATGCTCCAGCAGGTGGGTCGCAAAACTGTGCCGCAGCATGTGCGGCGTGATGTTGCGCGGGATGCCTGCCCGCCGGACGCGATTTTTTATCCGCAGCCAAAGCGTGACGGAAGCAAACGGAGTCCCGCGCTTGGTCAAAAAAACGCTCGCGGGTGACTTGGGCGTCACGAATTTGGGACGCGCCGCTTCGAGATAGCGGGACAGCGCGGTCACGGCTTTGCGTCCCACGGGCACGACGCGCTCCTTGTTGCCTTTGCCGATGACGTTGATGAAGCCGGCCTCCAAATGCAACTGCTCGAGGCGCAGGTTTTTGAGTTCGCTCAGGCGCAGGCCGGAGGCATAGGCCAGCTCCAGGATGGCGCGGTCGCGGATGTTTTCGGGAGTCTCGGGCGTTTCCGGCGCGAGCACTTTGGCGATTTCCTCGTCCGTCAGCGCCTTGGGTAAACGTTTCCAGCGCCGCGGCAGGGACAAATTTTCCGTGACATTTTGCGGCAGCAATTTTTCGTTTTCAGCAAATTTGTAAAACGCCCGCAGTGCGGCAATCTCCAGGTAAACGCTTTCGCCGCTCAACCGGCGCGGGGAATCCTTTGGCTCCGTTTCCAAATTGCGCTCGCGTTCGTGCTGCAAAAACGACATCAGATGTTTTAGCTCCACCTGCTTCCAATCGCCGAGGTTTTGTTTTTGCGCCCAGGCGATAAATTTCCCGAGGACGGCGGCGTAGGTTCTAGCAGTATTATCCGATTGCCCGCGTTCGTGGCGCAGGAATTGGAGAAAATCTTCGACGAGATTTTGCATGCTCAAAATAACGAAAGCTGCGTGCCGCCGGGACGGCGGAAGCCGGCGATGGAAAGTTCCCGCCGGTCTTCGGTGAACCCGGCCTTGCGCCGCGCCACCTCAAACATCATCTCGATTTGATCGGCGAAAATGCCTTCGCCACGCATCCGTTTGCCCCATTGCGCATCGTATAACTTCCCGCCACGCATGGCTTTAATGCGATTCAGGACTTTTTCTTTGCGGTCAGGAAAATGTGTTTCCAGCCATTTTTCAAACAGCCCGGCATTGGCGTAGGGCAATCGCACCACGGTGAAACCCGCGGCCACGGCGCCCGCCTCGCGCGCGGCCTTGAGAATCGCCGGCATTTCGTGGTCCGTCAGGCCGGGGATGATGGGCGCGACGTTTACGGCCACGGGAACGCCTGCCTCGGCCAGCTTGCGAATGGCATTGAGCCGCGCCTGCGGCGGCGAGGTGCGCGGTTCCATGACCTTGCGCAAATCCGTGTCGAGCGTCGTGATCGAAAGGCAAACGCTGGCGCAACGGTGTTTCGCCAGTTCCGAAAGCACGTCCACGTCCCGCGTCACGAGGAAATTTTTCGTGATGATGGCAATGGGATTGCGAAATTCCAAAAGCGTTTCCAGGCAGCGGCGGGTGATTTTCAATTTCCGCTCCACCGGCTGGTAACAGTCCGTCACGCCGCTCATGACCAGCACTTGCGGTTTCCATTTGGGCGAGGACAATTCCTCGCGCAACAGTTCCGGCGCATTGAGTTTGACCATGATTTTGGTCTCAAAATCCAGCCCGGCGGAGAAACCGAGATATTCGTGCGTGGGACGCGCGTAACAATAAATGCACCCGTGCTCGCAGCCGCGATAGGGATTAAGGCTGGCGTTGAAGCCGATGTCCGGGCTGTCGTTGTAGGAGATGGCCGTCTTGCTGTGATCAACGAGAAATTGCGTGCGCGGTGCGGCGTCTTCCTCGGGATTCCAGTCCTCATCCGGTTCGAGATGGATTTCCTCGAAACGGTTGGCCGGATTTTCCGGCGCGCCGCGATGGGCTGAAATCAGTTGCTCCGCTTGCACGTCCCCATCTTACCACGGGGCGCAAGTCATTCTTCCGTGGGCTTGACGGTATATTCCACGAAGCGGCTGCGATGCACCGCGATGGTCAGGTTGAGCGACTTGGCGTTGCGAAGGTCAGGCATTTGGAAAACATAACTGCCATTGCCATTGCTGTTTGGCCCCCAGGAAGGCGGAAGCTTACGACCATTTTCATCGGTCGCTTGTAATAAGGTCATTCGATATCCCTCCGGCAGGTCCGGGTCCATGGAAATGCGAAATCCTCCTCCCC
>JASHZU010000497.1 GCA_030042375.1 Verrucomicrobiia bacterium | reverse complement strand
AAAAGCTTGTGACTAAAACAGCATCAGCGCCGAACGGTTTGGGCATCCGCCGACGCCGCTTCGGTTAATTCTTTTTCCGCAGAGACGGGCATTCCCGGACGGACGCGTTCCAAGCCATCAACAACAATTTCGTCGCCTGGCTTCAAACCAGTACGGATAATACGCTGGCCTTCAACGAGGGGGCCAAGTTGGACTGGCTGATAAGCCACCGTATTCGTGGGCGTGAGAACGAGCACGAATTTTTGCGACAAGTCGGTGCCAATGGCACGTTCATCGACCAGCAAGGCCGGATGACGGTCGCTCAGAGGAATACGAATCCGCGCGAACAATCCCGGCACAAGGCTGCCGTCGTCATTGGTAAAGACGGCGCGCAAAAGAATGCTGCCCATGCCCGCATCGAGGTGGTTGTCAAATGATTCAATGTGGCCCGCATGCGGAAAGCCATCTTCATCCGCCAACTCCATTTGCACTGGAATTTCATCGTCGCCATCATTACCGAGTTGTTTGGCATGGACCAGGGCGTTAAATTTCAGATAAGAATCCTCGTCAACGTCGGCATAAACATAGACCGGGTCCACGGAAACAATCGTCGTGAGCAGGGACGCGGCTCCAGCCACGCCGCTAGCGTAATTTCCCACTGTTAAAAGTTCGCGACTAACCCGCCCGCTAATGGGCGCGCGTACTTCGGTATATTCCAGATCAAGACGGGCGGATTCCAGCGCCGCTTTTGTCTCTTCATAATGAGCCTTGCGCGCGTCGGATTCTTCCACCGATATGGCTTTGTTCGCCAGCAAATCCGCCGAACGGTCCTCTTCGCGTTTGGCCTGGTCATACTCGGCCTGACGCTGATCAAAAACCGCCTGGTTCCAGCGTGGATCAATCACAAAGAGCACATCGCCTTTCTTCACCAATTGGCCCGAATGAAAACGGACCTCCTGGATGTAACCAGACACGCGCGGACGCACTTCCACGGACTCCACCGGCTCAACCCGCCCGGTGAATTCGCTCCACTCGACAACATCTTTCTGCTCCACCGGCGCAACGGTCACCTGCGGCGGCGGCATTTGCTGTTGCGCGGCTCCATGTCCGCAACCAGTAAATACGATTGAAACAACGAGCCAGACCAATCCCAACAAACCAAATCGAACCAATTTTATTTTCATAATTTTCTTCTTCCTCATTAATGACGAATGGCTCCTTCTCCGATGGACATTGCGTCAGATTTTTTTTGTGAATTCTTGCGGCGCGATTCAGACGGCCATCGCATAGTTGCTGTGCAACGATTCTCCGCGGTTATACCACGCCGAAATCGCTTCAATCTTTTCCTCAGCCAGCGTCGGAAAAACGAGCTGCGGATATTCCGTTTCCCATGCGAGCGCCTCGGCTTCGTTCAAAGCCACGCGGAACAATCGCTCCGGCAATTCGAATTTATGCTCAGCGGCAAGCTCCCGTTTGGCTCGTTCGATACCGACAATCAGTATCCGGCCTGAAGCGATCCATGACTTCGGCACGATCTTCACATATGCTGTTGCTTGATTTGTCTTCATTTTTTCTCCCCTTAATAGTTGTCTGTTTAGTAAAATAAATGCCCAAAAAAATTAAGCGGCTACGCCTTCTTTAACCCCCAGCAGGGCAAAAATGCCACCCACCGTGTCACGCAAGACTTCCACATCATTTTCAATCCGCGCCTGCGTCAACAACCCTTCGTAATAAGCCAGGATCATCCGCGCTTTGACCGCAGCGTCGGGGGCATTGATGAGCCCCGCTGCATGAGCGTCGCGGACGGCCGACTCCAAATAACGGCGTTTATAATCCAAAACTTGTTGGATTTTCTTTTGTAACCGTTCTTCCTGGGTGGAAACCTCCGCACCCAGGCAAAACTGGGGACAACCCAGGGTTCTCCCATATTTTTTCCTGATTTCCAGCTGATAATTATAGCTAAAATCGCAATATTTTCGAATTCGTTCCAAAGGTGGAACCATGGGCGAAAAAATTCTGTCCAACTCCGCCTGCTTGGACTCCCAGCTGTCCATAAGAGCGACTTCGGCCAACTCCGCCTTGGACTCAAAAAAATAATAAAAACTGCCTTTCTTGACCTCGGCCTTCTCGCAGATCTGGTCAATGGTGGTGCTGCCGTACGAACCTGTCCAAAGCAGTTCCAATACGGCATCCATCAACCTTTGTTTTGCATCACTGACACGGCCCATAACTTTTTTCTTTTATCTCAATTTTGTTCCCGAATTTTCCGGGTCACACCGAAAACATATCATAGTAGACTAGATAGTCAACTATTATTTAAAGTTTTTTATACCGCTCCTTCACGCGACCAATGAATCGCACGTAACATGACTTCGATTGAGCTCTTTAGTTGCAATTTTTCTTTTATGCGATTTCGGAATGAATTAACGGTAGGAATGGTCACGTTCATTTCTTCAGCAATCTCGCGAACTCCTTTGCCCATGCCGAGCATATGAAATACTTCCAGCTCACGGTCGCTTAATTTTTCAAGAGGCGACGGCGGCACATCGTCGGAACCTCGCATAAATTTTGTAATAACGGAGCTCGCCATTTTTTCGCTCAAATGCATATCACCTCCGAGGACTTTGCGAATGGCTATTTTTACGGTTTTGGCAGGCTCCTGCTTCATGACATAACCCATGGCCCCTGCTCGCAGCGCACGTTCCGCATATAGCGATTCATCATGCATGGATACCACCAGAACCGGAAAATCCTCATTCTCGTTTTTGATTGCCTTGATCAGGTCAATGCCGCTGGTACCGCCGCCGCCTAAAGTGATATCCACCACAACGAGGTCCGGCTTTAATTCGCGGATTTTCTTCAATGCGCTTTCGGCTTCTGCGGCATCACCACAGACAGTCAAATCAGATTCCCGATCAATGAGTTGGCGGAGACCATCACGAAACATCGCGTGATCGTCCACCAGAAAGATCCGGCTCTTGTCTGATGCCGATTTGTTCACGAGGTTTCCCCCGTTTTTTGGTCTTTTACGCTATCCCGGAAACTTTTGAATAAAACACACACGTTATACGCGTGCCATTACCGGTGGAACTTTTCAAGTCCAAAGTGGCGCCAATAGTCTTGGCGCGATATTGCATAATCCGGATTCCCATGCCTTTAGAGCTGCCATTAGGCGACTTAAAACCAGTCCCATTATCCTGTATTGTCAATACGAAATGGCCATCGGCCTGTTTCAAAGACATTGTGATATGGGTGGCTTTGCCGTGCTTAACGGCATTTATTACAGCTTCCTGGGCAATATAATACAGATGTGCTGCAACTGCGTTTTCCAGTGTTACAGCCGGTTCTTTGCAGATAAAATCGCACTTGATTTTGAACAAATTCGTGGCGTTTGCCGCGAGATCCTCAAGCGCCAGAATAAGGCCGCTTTCTTCCAAATGCACAGGGAACAGCCCGCGCGCGATGCTGCGGGTTTGGGTAATGGCGTCGTTGACGAGGGTTCCGATACGCTCTGCCTCCGAGGCCTCGGGGAATTTTTTTTCCTGGAGCTGATCCACAAGAATGTCTACACGATAGGCAATGCCGGCCAATTGCTGGCAAACGCCGTCATGAAGATCATGCCCGATGCGCTGCTGCTCGCGGTTGCTGATTTCCAGAATTTCCTTTTCCAGGCGTTTGCGCTCGGTGATATCACGGGCGATACCTTCCACTTCAACCGTTATGCGGTCCTGCTCGACGATGCGTGTGCCGATTTCCAGGCGTGTGCGTTGTGCCGATCCGTCGGTAAAGTCCCATTCAGCGGGTGGCGATTCGATACCACGAACAATCTGTTCGAACCATTGCTCCGCAGCGGTGCGTTGCTCTTCGGCAATAAAATCAAACAGCTTCTTCCCTACGATTTCACGGCGATGACGTCGAAGCAATTCTTCACCGGTACGATTGATCGAGGTAATATGGCCGGCGAGATCACAAGTGAAAACCATGTCATTGGCGTTTTCAAACAGATTTTCGTAGCGTTCCTTCAGGGCAGCTTCGGCCTGGAGCTTTTCCCGAATGATTCGGGTTTGCTTTTGAACGCGCCGGCGCAGAATTGCAACCCATGCAAACGCCGCCAGCACAATTACTCCAAGAATTCCCATGACCCAAAGCAATTTTTGCAGGTTCCACCATGGTGGCCATTGCAGGACAGTAACGTCGTCAGCGGAACGCATCAAAATGCGAAACGATTTTGCCCGCCATGCCTCGCCAGCCTGCCACGTATTGCCGGTTTCAATCAAACAAACGCCGGTCACGGCGACTCTTGTGCCATTATCCAAATTCGCAAAATCAGTTCCTTCACTCTTGCTTTCGAGATAGGCGTGAAAAATAAAACCGCTGGGCGTCTGCAAAACGAGAAATTGTTCCCGGCTATGGCGCGCACGGTCAAGGATCGTAGCTTCCATACGAACCAGACGGCAGTCATACGAGCCTTTCAAGGCTTCGTCGGTATCAATCGAGATCGGCTCGGGTTCCGGACCAGAACCAATTTTTCGGAAGATGGCATCCTGTAACATGGGCGTGTATTCACCTTTGGCGGGGAATCCCAGAACTTCTACAATATCTCCCGGAAACAATGGGCCGGATTGGCGCGTTTCCACATAGAGGCCTTCGGTTTCGTCCTCAATGTAGAGGACATCGTCATCCTGCCGGTAAATGATTGTGCCTGACACTTTGACCCGATGTCCGTAGTCACCCTGCGGGGTGAATTGCAAAAGCTTTTCGATGGGGAGCGAGGCCGTGGCAAACGGATTTTGTGGCGCGGCAGTCTTAATAACCAGGTCTGAGGGGCGCGGCACCAAAAGCTGAATATTGAACAGTTGCCGCTGGCGGTTGAACTGGGTCACGCACACACCGCGAACAGTCACAATGCTGTCCACAAGCTCTTTGCCATCGTCTACGGGCAGTTTCCGGGCATAAGCAGTGAGTCGGCCACCGCCGGTGGCGATTTCCACCAAGAATAATCCGCTGGCATTGTCAAATTGCACCGCCCGAACCGTGCCGTGGATTTCAACGAACTGGCTGTCTTCCTGGCCGCTGGCGATTTGTTCGAAAGACACGGGCACTGGCGGCGGAAATTTGCCTCGTCCAATGATGTTGATTTTGTGCGCCATGACGACCGGCGCAAACTCGCCCGGGTCAGCCTCGCCCTGGATTTCAATCCACTGGCCCGAGACCAGGGGCGGAGCTCCCAAAACCGGGTCAAGCCGGAAATAGATGCCTGCGGACTTGTCCTGGATGAAAAAGTAAAAATTGTTCGGGTCGCAAAACGTCACGATCCCATTCAATCGCACAGGATAGTGAAGGGCCGCCTGGTCGGGAGTCAGGCGGCGCACCTGGTCGGCCGTATCGAGTTCGTTGCTGGGGTTATTTTGCCCCCATGCCCATGGACTTCCGGTGAAGAAAAGAAAGAGAACGCTAATGCCCCGGATGGCATTCCTGATGGACATACTTAAATCAACTTTTACTGAGTATTGTCATAAACCCTGATATAGTCCACCTGCATTTCTCCGGGGAAAACGGTATTGGTGTCGGGGTCGCCGTCGTAGATACCGCCGATGGCGAGGTTCATGATGATATAAAACGGCTGGTCAAACGGCGCGGGATACGGCGCAGAGGCGGTGGACCAGTTGGTTTGTGTTTCATAGAGCTGGTTATCCACGGACCAACTGATAGAATTCGTCGTCCATTCCAAAACATAGGTATGGAAATTACCTGCGCCATTGCCGGGGTCGAAGGTATAAAGGTCGGTGGATTGGAGGTGATTGCCGTTGATATCGGCATAATGAATGGTGCCCTGAACGACCGCCGGGTAGGCGCCCTTGTTCTCGGCCACATCAATCTCGCCACAATTGGGCCAGCCACCGTAGGCCGAATTTTCCGGCATCAACCAAAGCGCAGGCCAAAAACCTTTGCCAGGCGGAAAACTGGCGCGAAACTCAAAGCGGCCATATTTCTGCGCAAATAATCCCTCGCTTTTCATCCGGGCAGAAGTGTAGTTCAGGCCGTTAGTGCTTTCGCGGCGGGCGACGATATGCAGGACGCCATTGCTCACGTAGGCGTTTTCCGAGCGGCTGGTATAGTATTCCAATTCGTTGTTGCCCCAGCCGTTGTTATTCCCAATCTCAAATTGCCAATGGTTGGTGTCAATGGCATTGCCGTTAAATTCATCGCTCCAGACCAGTTTCCAATCGCCACGGGCCGGGCCGGCGGCGCTGATCAAAATGCCTGCCAAAACCGCCCCACGGCAAAACAGTTGTTCAAACATTTTCACCATAAAAATTCTAGGAAAAGTCTCATGGCGATTCCAGCCGGTAAAAAATACTCGTCGGGGTGAGGGCGGGCGTGACGGTAAAAGGATTGGTCGAGTTGCTGACATCTGTCCAATTGGATGGCTGTAACAGATTAGTCTGCGATTGTAAGTGGCAGACGATATTCGTAGGCCATGACAAAATCACCTGGCCGCCCGATTGCATTGTTGAGATTTGCAGCGGCGCCGTTGGTTCATAAACGCGAACATAGTCCACGTCCATTTCGCCCGGCAGATTGGGGTTGATGGAGGACTCCGGCGGATTGGTGAGGTAGTTGCCACCGATGGCGACGTTCATCAGGATATAAAACGCTGTGTTGAACGGTGCGGGATAGGGATAG
This sequence comes from Verrucomicrobiia bacterium, assembly GCA_030042375.1. Next base: position 3,213 of record JASHZU010000497.1, on the reverse strand, counting down.
GTACTGGTCGTGGTGCCGACGTTGCTCCACCAGTCAGTCTGGTTTTCGTAAAGATGGCCATCTACATACCAATTGATGGCGTTGGTTGACCATTCCAAAAGGTAGGTGTGAAAGTTGGTCACTGAATCGCCGGGCAAAAACGTGTAGGTTTGGCCCGAATAGACATCGTTTCCGCCCGCGCCGCCGTAATGGATGGTGCCGCCCTCCTCGTTCGAAATAGCACCATTGTTTTCCATAACATCTATCTCTCCGGAATTGGGCCACCCGCCATAGGGCGAATTTTCCGGGAGCATCCACAGCGCGGGCCAGAAGCCGGTGCCAGTGGGTAATTTGGCCCGCCACTCAAAGCGTCCATAGGTGGTGTAAAACAGGCCGACGCTTTTTATCCGACCCGAAGTGTAGTTAAAGCCATTGGTTTGCTGTTCCAGGGCAACGATGTGGAGCAGACCGTTGGCCACATAGACGTTTTGGGTGTTGCTGGTGTAATACTCCAACTCATTGTTGCCCCAGCCGGAAACATAGTTGCCACCCGATTCGAAACCATTGCCGATATCATAAGTCCAATTGTTGGTGTTGAGGGAATTGCCGTTGAATTCATCGCTCCACACGATGTTCCAATTCGTGCCGAATGGAGCTGCACTGAGTTCGTTGAGCGTCAAGGCATCAAAATACATCGAGCCGCCGGAATAGTATTGGTCACCCTGGAAAACGATTTGGTACCGGACAAAACTCGTGCCAGGCGGGGCAGTCAAGGTCTTCACCGTGTTGGTGATCTCGTAGCTGTTGGGGTCGTATTGATTCGTGATCGCAAGGTCCACCCATGTGTTTTCGGGAAAGGCGCCCGTGGCGATGGCATTGGTGCTTACGATGGCTGAGCGATAGAGCGCCAGCACGTTTCCGGAGGGATCGCGAAAAGTCACCTCCAGCCAGGCGAGGTTTTGGCCCGCCAATACGTCGCTGGAAAGGGTATAGGCCCAACCATCGGCGGAATAGGCAACGCCAGGACCAGAGACGTTGTCCTGGTAAATGCCATTGTAATTGATCTGGCCGTTAAACGCCTGGTAGACCTTGAAATAATTCGTGCCGTTGTAGGCAATGCTGGAGTTGCTGATCACATAGGTGTTGGCGCTATAGGTCATCCAACCGCTCAAATCTCCTGTTGCAAAATCGGGATTGCTCAGGAGATTGGCCGCCCTCGACGGCAATGCCACCGCCGCCAGCGCAACAATGATACCTGTGGCGATGACAAAAACTCTGTTCATGCTTTGATAAAAATCTTTCGCCTTGGGTTTATTCAAATCAGCCCTTCATTCGATCGCCGGCCTAAAATGTCCAGCAGATGACCGTTAAACCTGTTTTTAAAAGCCATTCTCTGCGAAGATGTCATCCTTATCTACGTCCAAGTCGGCCCATCTCCAGCTTTCCACATGCCCATCGGCAAATGACATAACCGCCTGGCCAGCGTGCCGGCAGGCGGGTTGTTTCGGAGGATCCCCATCCAGCCAGTATGTTGTACCGACGGCCGGTTGAAATGTGGTAATCTCTGTGTAATAACCGCTGGGAGGTAATTCATTTACCGGTGGGTTGACTATTGGAACACCGACATCGCCACACATCCAAATTTGGCTAAAACGCCGGACGACGTTGACGTTTTGGCCGCCAACAACGGTGCCGGAAGCGGTCAAATTGTAGCGAATGAGATTATTCAACTCGTTACCAGTGTTTTCAAACGGACCATAACCTTCCACAATAACGCCATAATAACTGTATGTGCCGGGATTAATATTCACGGGCAGCACCTCGGGACATCGCCAGATATTATTCGTGACTGTTGAGCTGGTCATATAATTACCATTGTTTAGATAGACCCACCACCAGTTGGTCGTATGATAGGCCAGGTTCTTCTCATTCAAAACCGGAAAAGCCCCATTATTGTCAGAGACATACATCAGGATTGCCGTGGCAATTTCCTTGTTGTTGTTCACGCAGGTAATTTTTCTGGCCCGTTCCTGAGACGAGCTTAAGACGGGAAGCAGTATCGCCGCAAGAATGGCGATGATGGCGATGACGACCAGCAATTCAATGAGCGTGAACGCCCCCCCGCTCATTCTTTTTTCTCGTTGCTCTTTCACTCTTTTTTAAGTTTCCGGGCCTGTTAGTAGGACAGGCCCGGGATTTTTTTTGACGTTAATGAACATCCAGGGACGACTCAATCGGTCGGTACTGACGCTGAAACCCGGTAGAACCGGACTGTTTGGCCAGGCGTATCTGTCACCGTCTGCGTGTAGTTATTTCCAGATACAGAGCCATTGCTTAGCACTTGCCAGGATGGGTTGATCAAACTGGTCGTGTACCAGACCGTATAGTTAAACCCGCTCTCTGTGGGGAATGAGATATTCACCGTGCCACTGGTAATACTGGCCGTGACCTGCGGCGGCTGTGCCACGGAGCTATTATAAAAATAAACATTATCAATATAGAAAATGCCGCCGGTAACTCCGCCGCCTGTCTGGTTGTCAATCCACAACAACTGTTGGAGATCCGTCAAATCCAAAACGTTGTTGGGCGAAGCATATATGGCGTTTTGTGGAGCAGTGAACTGGCTTAGGGGAATGTCCAGGCCAACCCATTGGTTGCTGACAATGGTCCCGCTGGCAGGTGTAAAATTAACTTGCCCGGCCTGGGTGCCTCCGTTATCCAGACTGACCAATTGGATTCCAAACTGGTTGGCATTGGGCGTCCAGATACTCACATGCATTTCGTTGCAACCGGCAGTGTCAATCCCAAGTGGATCGTAAAATTCCACACCGGCGTACGAGAGCGCGCTGTATTCCAGGACAACGTTGCCCGTATCTGGTACTGTATATGAAGCTTCGTTAGCGCTGCTCCAACTGGCGTCCCAGTCATCAACCGAGACCTCCGGATAAACGCCACTGCTGTCATACATCGCCACGACGGGTGCTGTATTTGTCGGAACAGGCGCATTGTTTGTCGGAGTCAGGATTAAGGGGCCCGATGCAGCGATTACGACGTTACCCAGGCTTGGTGCTGTACTGGGGTTGGCGTCAGGCCCAATGGTTTCAAAGCCGTATTGCAGGTGAGCCGCTCCTGCTGTGTTTAAGGTTATGGAAAAAGCTTGGCCGGCTACCATGTTGCTGGAAATGGAAGCAATGACAGTATAGCTGCTGTTAAAGGCTTTGATAAACGCCGTGC
>JASHZU010000496.1 GCA_030042375.1 Verrucomicrobiia bacterium | reverse complement strand
CTTTTCTCGCGCTCATGTCCGTAAGTGTACCACGTATCCCGCCCCGAGTCAAACAATTACCATTCAATTAGCGCTGCGCCCCAGGTCAGGCCGGCGCCAAAAACCACCAACAAAATCAAGTCTCCGCGGGATATTTTCCCTGAGGAAACGGCTTCATCCAGCGCAATCGCCACCGACGCCGCCGAGGTGTTGCCATACTTGTCCAGGTTCACAAAAAGCTGGTCTTTTTTGGCCGCCAGCCGTTCACCCACCGCGTCGATAATTCGCTGGTTGGCCTGGTGTGGAATGATGCATTTGATTTTTGTGATGTCCACTTCGCACCGTTGCATCACTTCGTTGGCCGCCGATTCCATCGCCTGCACCGCGTTCTTGAAGGCCTGCTTGCCGTCCATCTGCAAATAATGCATTCGCGCGTCCACGGAGCTTTTCGTGGCGGGACAACGGCTGCCGCCCCCGGGCATAAACAGCAAGTCCGCCTTTTCCCCGTCCGCGCCCATCACCGCCGTCAGCAAGCCATGGGAATTTGCCCGGTTTTGCAAAACCGCAGCACCTGCGCCGTCGCCAAATAGCACGCACGTATTGCGGTCTTTCCAGTCCACGATAGACGAAAGTTTTTCCGCGCCAATCACCAATACGGTGTTGTAGGTGCGCGACATGATGAACTGCTGGCCGATTTCCAGCCCATAAATAAAACCGGAACACGCCGCTTCCAGGTCAAAAGCCGCCGCGCGTTTTGCGCCAATCTTTTCCTGCACCAGGCAGGCCGTGGCCGGGAAAGGCATGTCCGGTGTAATCGTGGCCACGATGACCAAATCAATGTCCGCCCCGGTGACCCCGGCCATTTTCATGGCACGTTCTGCGGCGCGCGCCGCCATGGTGGAAGTATATTCTGTCTCGGCGGCGATGCGGCGTTCCTTGATGCCAGTCCGCGTGGTTATCCATTCATCCGAAGTCTCCACCATTTTTTCCAAATCGTGGTTCGTCAGGATTTTGGACGGCACGTAAGAGCCTACGCCCACGATGGAGCAGGTGCGGCCCTGGAAGTTGTGATTTGCCCGTGGATTCTTGAATTTCGGTTTCATCCTAAGCGGCCTTATTTGACACCCTTACCGTCACCATTGCCATTCAATTTTTCATTCGCCTTGCCAATTTCGCTGGCAATCATTTCATTGACGTGATGCTGCAACGACTCCGCTGTCACCCGAATCGCGCTCGCTACGGCGCGTTCGCGCGCCGAACCATGCGCCTTGAAAACCATTCCTTTGAATCCCAGCAATGGTGCGCCGCCGTAAACTTCCGGGTCCATGCGCTTGCGAATCGCGTGGAACGCGTCTTTGGCCAAATACGCGCCAATCTGATGTTTGGGGCTGCTCATTAATTCCCGCTTCAGCATGGAAAACATGGCCACCGCCAGGCTTTCCGAAGTTTTTAGAACCACATTGCCCACAAAGCCGTCGCACACCACCACATCCACGTGGTCCTTGAATAAATCATGTCCTTCGACGTTGCCGATGAAATTCAAATCCAGAAGCTTGCACAGCTTGAATGCCTCCAGCGTCAGCTCGTTGCCCTTGTTGTCCTCTGTGCCGATGCTTAAAACTCCCACGCGCGGGCGTTTCCGGCCCAACACTTCGCGGGAATAGATATTTCCCATGATAGCGAACTGCGCGAGGTTAAGCGGCTTGCACTCGATATTGGCGCCCGCGTCCAGCAGGACAAATTCATTTCCCTGCCGGGGAATCACGGTGGCAATGCAACCCCGGTCCACGCCTGGAATGCGGCCCACCTTGAACGTGGCCGCCGCGAAAATGCCGCCGGTGTTGCCCAGCGAAATCAGCGCGTCCGCCTGGCCTTCACTCACCAGTTCGGCCGCGCGGGCAATGGAGGAGTCCTTTTTCTTGCGGAGAGCCGCGGCGGGCTTGTCTGCCATTTCCACGACTTCGCTGGCGTGGATGACTTTGACCCGGTGATCGCGAAAACCGCGCGCGGGAAGAGCGGCGTGAATCGATGCCTGGTCGCCGACGAGATAGAGCGCGGAGATTTTTTTATTGGCTTCGAGCGCAAGCTTTACGCCGGCAATCACCACTCCACAGCCGTGGTCACCCCCCATGACATCAACCGCGATTCTCATAAGCAAAATCTATCCCCGGTCCTTGCCATGTGGCAAGGCCGCGAACGGACGGAATTTCACCGGAGTCTTAGGCCCCGGCCGTGACGGTGACAACCTGGCGGCCTTTATAAAAGCCACACGCCGGGCAGACCCGGTGAGGAACATACGGCGCGGCGCATTGCGGGCACACGCTCAATTGCGGCAGCTTCAGCACACTGTTATAGGCGCGGCGCATGCGCTGCCGGCTCGTTGACGGTTTGCGTTTAGGAACACCCATAATTACAAATTTTAAAAACTTAACTTATCCAATTCATTCCATGCGGACGGCTTCTTTTCTGGCCGACCGCGCCTGTTTTTGCTTAGTCCAGAACACTCCGGTTGGCAGACCGGATGCTGCGGAAATTCGAGCAGCATATCTTCCCGCACAAAGGGTGTCAAGTCCACGCAATCGTTATCTACGGACACCTTTTCCTCCCCTTCCAGCGGCAAATGCAGCGTCCAATGAGGTAATTCTATCGTTGCGTCAAAGGATTTCAGGCAGCGCACGCACTGGCAGTCCAGCGTCAAGGCCAGCTTCCCCTGTACGAGAAGCCCGTGCGCCACCTTTTCCACCTGCAAATCATAGTGCAATGGCTTCTTCGCCAGCATCATTTCATCCTGCAAACCTAAGTCCAGGTCTTCCACCGGCAGATCCCCTTTCAGGTGCTGCTCATGCGCTTCCAAATGGCGCAAATTCACTTTCAAAGACATGACTTAATTTAACGCGCCAGCCCAAAGTGACAAGTGCATTTAGGTTTTTTGGGCTGGGAAATTCAGTCGAGCCCACGTTGAAAACCCGGTCGGTGGCCGCCGGCGATTTTGTTTGCGAGCGCAATTCGGTCCGATGAATCCGAACCCAAATAGATATGCGCCTGGAAGTAGCTGAACCTTGCGTCATCGTCGCTCCGGACTCAAAGCGATGCCTGCCAAAACTAACGCCGTTGCTACTCATTTACTGAAACTTTTTATAACGCTTGTTTTAATTTTGCATGCGTTGAACTGCAGAAAATTTAAGATTTGATGAGATATCCTTTGGCGATTTGGCCAAACGCCTTTACCTGCTCGTTTTGCCAATTCTCATCTTTGCCTAATTCCTTCGCCAGGATGCTGGCGATCCGGGGAGCCATGTGAATAGCGGCCTTTGCATTTAGGAACAACGCCCGGGTGCGGCGGGCAAGAATGTCCTCCACCGTACGGGCCATTTCCGCACGCGCCGCCCAAACCACTTCAGCCTCAATGTAAGGCAGCTGCGAATCCAGTTCACGACCCAGCGCTTTATCCTCGGCGATGAGTTTGCTAATCGCCGGAGCGTCTGAACCGTAAAATGAAAGCGGGCCAAAATTTGCGGCGTTGGGATGATAGCCGTGGATGTTCAAATTGCGGGTCAGGCATGGCCTGTCCGGAAGACCTGCCAAAGTGGCGGCTTGATCCACGGCACCCTGCGCCATGTTGCGATACGTCGTCCACTTACCCCCGGTAATACTGAGCAGCCCGCTCTTATCAATATGGATGGTGTGGTCACGCGAGAGCGCCGCCGTATTAGCGCCCTCACCGGATTTTGCCAGCGGACGGATT
>JASHZU010000495.1 GCA_030042375.1 Verrucomicrobiia bacterium | reverse complement strand
CGGACATGAGCGCGAGAAAAGCTGTCATTAACTCATTCCAACCCGTAACGCTCGAGGCGCGGCAAACGCGACTTGAACTTTCCACAGATTCAGTGGCCATCCACAAAAGCGGCATTGAATTTCGCAGCCCCACCCCGTTCGCAGAATGGACGGAAATGACGGTGACGTTGTCATCGTTGCGCGAGGGCAAAGTGCATTGCACAGGCGTCGTAGTGAATTGCTCTGGCAACAAGCACATGGGCTACCGGGTTTCCATGCTCTTCACGAGCCTCACCAAGCAGGCGCAGGCGCAATTAAACGTCATGGCGCAGTCTGCCCTGGGCGCGGGCTGAAAAGAAATTTCCATCTTTACACGGTTTCGCTTTCGTGCAAGGCTCTCCGCATGAAGTGGAAAAAATTATTGCTGGTGCTTCCAGCTCTCCTAATTACGGGTTGCGCGGGCACGTTCTCCAACCTCACGCCGCTGCAACAGCCACGCAATGCAAACAATCTTTACCCGGTGGAAGTCGCCTTTAATTCCACGGACCAGGCGATGCGCTGGGATTCCATCCACCCATACGTGCTGGTGAACGGCCAGCTTTATGATTTGCACCAGACGCAGTTGATGACCAATCGCTGGGAAGGTTATGTGCCGGCGGCGCCAATGGATTCAACCGTGACGTACCGCTACAAGTTCGACTATCTTTACAATGCGTTTGGTACCCAGCCCAAGCCCACCAGCACTTATTCGCCCGCGTATCATTTGCAGATTACCGAAGGCCAGTAATAATCGCTGGCCTTGAGCCCCAAACAGCTGGAACGGGGATAAAAGGTCGAAAGCGGAGAGGGCTAACCAACGTCAATGGCGCGGGCGAAGTAAAATCGCTTTTTTGTCTGTGCCTTCCACTTCCACGCTGTGCGTTTCCACGTCAGGGTCATCTTTTAACGCCTGATGGACAACGCGCCGGTCGAAGGCATTCATCGGCTCCAACTCCACTGCATCACCCCAGCGCCGCACCTTTTCGGCGGCGTCCTGGGCGCGCTTGACCAGGGCGTCACGGGCCTGGGCACGGTAGCCGCCCACGTCCACCATGGCTTTAGGCGCGTTGGGATCCTGTTGGAAAAGCATGCGGTTGGTCACGTATTGCAGGTCCGCCAGCGTCTGGCCCTGGCGGCCAATGAGCCGCCCGGCGTCTTCAGTCTTCACATCGAGCAAAATGCCGTCATCCATTTTGTGCTCTTCCACAGTCGCCAGGAAGCCAAGCAGGGCCAGGATTTTTTCGAGGGTCTCTTTCGGTTGCGCGGGCATAAAATTCAAATCGTCAAAACCATCAGGGACAGCGCTCTATTTTTTCTTTTTTTGCGGCGGCGTCAATGGCGAAACGGCAGGCGTCGGGGCAACGTTTTTAATCATCCGCGTCTGCAAAACACTCGTCAGCGTGCTGATAGTCATATAAAGCGCCATGCCTGCGGAATAGTTGTACAGAAAGACGAGAAAAATCAGCGGCATATAGCGCATCAATTTTTGCTGCGACGGATCCATGCCCGGGGATGGCGGCTGCAAGTGGGCCTGCCACACCATCACCCCCACCATCAGCAGGGGCAGCAAGTTGAATGGAAAATTAATTCCTGGGATGAAAAACAGCGTGTCGGGTTTGCTCAAATCGGGAATCCAAAGGAAATGCGCCCCGCGCAATTCAATGGCGCTGCGAATCATGGTGAAAAAGCCGATGAACACGGGCATCTGGATGAGCGCCGGCAAACAGCCGCTCATGGGATTGACTCCATTTTTACGCCAAAGTTCCATTTGCTTTTGCGTATACTTTTGCGGGTCGTCGCTGTATTTCTCTTTGAGCGCCTTGAGTTCAGGGGCCAGCGCCTGCATTTTTTTGGCCGAACGAATACTGGCTGCCAGGAGAGGCCAGAACACGATGCGCAATAACAGGGTTAATAAAACGATAATCCAGCCATAGCTGATGCCGGGCAACAAATCGTGCAGGCCATTCATGATCCAGAGCAGGACTTTCGCAAAGAAAGAACCGACCCCCCAGAACGTAGCGAAGCCCGTCCCTAAATTCCAAACCAGGTCGGCATGATTTTGAAATTGATCGCCGATTTTTTCCAGCGTCCGGAGTTCCTTCGGCCCGGCGTAGAGAACGATTTCGCGCTGGAGCGACTGGCTGGCGGCAAGGGTTCCGGCCGGGTAGACCAGGGCCGTCTGGACACCAGTCCAGGGCACAGTGCTGGAAATATTCGTTTCCGCCAGATCGACCGGGAAGGCAAGAATTTCCTGCGCCGGCTGGTTGTCTTTGGGCATTGCCAGCACTACAAAGTATTGGTTGTAGGCCGCGCCCCAAAAAACGTTGCCATCGCCCGCGAGATACTCGGTCTTGGGCGTGCGCGGAATAATTCCGAGATAGGAAGTGCTCTTTGAAAAGTAGGATTCCGTGCAAAGCTGGTACGATTTGCCATCGTACCACATCGCGCCGCTATAGGTGAAAAAATTCAGGTCATCGACATCCATCGGTGTGGCCGTGCCTACAACCCATTGCTGGGCCGGGAGTGCGATCGGTTTGCCCGATTCATTCTTTAAAGTCACCGTGACATCGATGAGATAATTTGAACCCAAATGAAAATCTTTGATGAGAACCAGCCCGTTAGGCAGCGGCTTTTCCGCTTCCACGCCATGGTCCGTTTTCGTCAGGCTGAAATCGCCGTCGCCCACGAGGTCAGGATCGCCCAGGATGGCCATGATCGGGACGGGTGCGCCGGCGTTAAGAGTGGCCAGGGCATTGGTATCGGCTCCCTTTTTCCAGCGGGGCGAAATCGTTTCCGGATAGCCGCGGAGCGCAATGGATTGTATCCCGCCGCCATGCGAGGTGAAGGTGTAGCACGCCACCTCATTGGTCAGCGTGATGATCTTTTCCGGCACGTTGGTAGAGATGGCCAAACTGGTGATGGAAGGATTGGCCGGCCCGGTTGAAACTGCTCCCGGCGATTGCTGGGAAACCACGGCATTAGTTTGCAGTGCCTGCTGGTGTGCCTGGTAGGCCGCGTATTTCTGCGATTCATAGAGCCAGGCGCCCAGCAGGATGGCGCAAATGGTGATGACGATGATGCCGGTTCTATCCATGGGAGGTCAGCGGGTGTGCGTCCTTTCGATTTTCAAGGGCACCGGGTCGTGCCCGCCTTCGTGAAAAGGATGGCAGCGGCAAATTCGTTTGAAGGCCAAAACGCTGCCCGCCATTGCGCCATGCTCCCAGATGGCGTCCTGCGCGTATTGCGAACAGGTGGGCGTGAACCGGCAACCGGTCTGCGCCCCAAACAGAAAGGTTTGCGCCGGGGAAAGTGTCCAGCGATAAAGCTGAATGAGAAAACATAAAATCCCCCGCAATGAAAAGAGCGCGGGCGTCCCGTTCCCTGTGCGATTCGCGTCTGTCGTTTCGCTAAGAGTCATTTTAAAAGTCCCGCGCGCCGCAAAGATGTCAAAAAATCCCGTTCCACGTCCGCAAACTTTTTACCGGCGATGGAATTGCGCGCGACCAGAATCAATTCGATGGGCTGGGTAAATTCGTGCTGGTGCAGCCGGAAACTTTCACGGAGCAGGCGGCGGGCGCGGGTGCGTTGCACAGCGCCGCCGATTTTACGGCTGGTAACCACGCCGAGTTTAGGCGCGGCGCCCTCGGGCAGCTTGTTCCAATTGGCGACGAGGCAGCCCTGCGCGAGGCGTTCGCCCTGCTGGCGAATGCGCACGAAGTCCCGGTTTTGCGTGACCCGCGAAGAGCGGGAGAACCGCAACGGTTTCGGCGTTTGGGCGCTCATGGACGCGCGAATCAAACAGGCGTGAGGCGTTTGCGGCCCTGGCGGCGGCGATTACGCAAAATGGCGCGGCCACTTTTGCTGGAATTGCGGTTGAGAAATCCGTGCTGGCGTTTGCGCCGGATTTTCGACGGTTGATACTGGCGTTTCATAAATTCAATGATGGCGCTTTAAGCGCTGAAAAATCGGTTAACCGAGCGGGAAATGCTATCAGCGAATGGCGCACTGTCAAGGCGGCTTTCAGAGGCGGCTGCTTCCAGATTTTAGGCAATTTGCGTCCCGATTTTAGACAAGCTCCGTCTTCCCGCGGGCGTTTCCGGGCGAGCTCTGTAGCGCAAGAAGTGTCGGGTTTTTAAAGAAATTTGAATTTTCACGCCGCGCTCCTGTAGCCCTAAACATGGCATAGCCATAGCTTTAGGCGTCGCAAATTGTTGAGAACTTTGAATAAATAAAGAAAGGGTTTATGGAAATCTTGAAGGACGAATTGGATCGGGTGCTCGGGACAATGATTGAGAGCGCCGAAGGAATTTCAGATTTATTGTTTGTGGCGGGGCGGCATCCCCAAATCGAGATCTACGGCCACCTGGAGGCGTTTGGGGATACGCTGCTCACGAGCGAGCGAGTGGAAGCGCTGGCCCGGGCGATTATCAATAATAACTCCAAGCTCCTGGAGGACCTGGCCAAGCGCGGTTCGTGCGATTGCAGTTATGCCCTTTCAAACTCGCACCGTTTCCGGGTGAACATTTACCGGCAGAACGGGAACCATGCCATGGTGCTGCGGCGCCTGGCTTCAAAAATTCCCACAATGGAGTCATTGAATTTAGCGCCCGTGTTCAAGGAAATCATCAAAGAAAAGAACGGCCTGGTTTTTGTGACGGGCGGCACCGGCAGCGGCAAGACCACGACGCTGGCTGCCATGCTGAATGAAATCAACCAGACGATGCCCGCGCATATCGTGACCCTGGAAGACCCGATTGAATTTTTGCATCCACACAACCAGGTCACCTTCAGCCAGCGGGAATTGGGGCGGGACTTTTATACTTTTCCGGATGGGATGCGCGCGGCATTGCGCCAGGCGCCCAAGGTCATCATGGTGGGCGAAATTCGCGATCGCGAAACCATGGAAATCGCCCTGACCGCCGGGGAAACCGGCCACGTCGTTTACAGCACCATGCACACGATTAGCGCGGGGCAGACGATCAATCGTATCCTGGGCATTTTCTCCAAGGATGAAGAACAGCAGGTGCGCGAGCGCCTGGCCGGATGCCTGCGTTATATTGTGAGCCAGCGGCTGGTCCCCAAAGTGGGCGGCGGCCGGGTCCTGGCCACGGAATTAATGGGCAGCAGCCTGCGGACGAGGGAAGCCATCCTCCTGGGAGAAAATGAAACGCGCCGGCTTTCGGACATTATCGAGGCTGGAAGCACTTCAGGCTGGCACAGCTTTGAACAGTCGTTGCTTAAGGCGTTTGAACGGAACCAGATTACTGAAGAAGCGGCTTTGTTGTATTGCGTCAACAAGCCGCAAATGAGACAGCGCATTGATGCGGCCAAGAAGAACAGTGATACCCCCGCGTTTGCCTCATTAAAGATGAGGGAAGAGGAAAAAATTAAGCGGGAAATTCCCAAACCAAAGCCGATGCCACCAACGCCGGACCCTTCCATGCCGACTCCCACGATGCCTGGAACAACGCCCCCGACGATGCCAGCGTCGATGACTTCATCAGTCCCCGTAGAGGGCTTGAAAGTGTCTGCGTGATTTGAATTGAACGGCTACAATTCACAAAATTTTTCGGTCTTTGTGCCTTGTCACCCGCCTGTTACCGGCTCGTCATGTTTGCAGCCGGTTTATTACAATTGTCACGTAGCTTAAGTCCACTGCTTGTGGTTAGTATCCCTTCTGTATATTAACCAGAATTTTCTTCAGAGGCAGTACGTTGTTTGGTTCATGGGTCGGTGCAAAGCCGGCCCTTTTTATTTTACTCTTACTGTGCCAAAAATTCTTTTCACCCGGGTTGACAAAAAACAGAG
>JASHZU010000063.1 GCA_030042375.1 Verrucomicrobiia bacterium | reverse complement strand
TCGGGCGCTGGAAAGATTACAGGAATATTTCTTCAAGCATGGAATTAGTTCGACGCCAAAGACAATCGCCGGGGCGATGTCGGCCAATTCCGTCATGGCGGCTCCGGCGATGCTGGCGAAAAAGTCAACCGTCGCCGCGATGGTCAATGGCGCAACCGCAAGCACTTCAACCTTAACCCTCGTGAAAGGAGTTATGAAAATGATGATCTGGAGAAAAGTGAAAATCGCGATTGGATTCGGCACGGCGATTATTTTGGTCACCGGGGCCACCACCCTAATCGCCGGGCACCAGCCTTCAGCAGGCCATGGCATGGATTATAAGCAGTTGGATGACGCCTTCCAATTGGTCCAAAGCGTGGACCAATCCAAATTCGTCCTGCGCTTCTTCATCACCTCGAGGAACCGCGCCGTACACCCGGCAGACATCCGCCTGACGATCCAGAGCGCCATTGAAGGGCCGCTTCCGGTGCAACTGGGCACCAACGGGCAACTGCTCAATGTCCCGCACGACCCGACATTGCGCCGGGAAGATCCTCCTTTGGTTTTCAACCAGCCCAAAGGTTCGCTTGGTTTCCGCCTCAACTATTATTTGCCGTTGCCGCCAAGCCTGGTGTTCCATTACAACTGGCTGGGCGACGGGATCGCGGAAGTAAATAAAGCGGTCGCCACAGTGAACGGCATGATTAAAGCAAGCTATACGGGACAATTTCCGCCCTATAAGTTCACTGACCGGGGCGTCTATTTTGTATTTCCCCGCGCGAGCGCTGGAAAAGCCACGATAGACGTTTATACGCAATCGGGCCGGAAGGAATACACAGCCGGCCGAAATGGCGCCATCCTGCTGAAATTCGACCCCGCGCTCGTGGACGAAAATCCGGAAATTTCGATTTCTGAAAAGCCCCGATATGCCGTGCCTGACATGCGGCGTTAGCCTGGAAATTATCCGCGCGGCGCGATTTTACGCAGCAGGAGATAAATAGTAAACGCCGCAGCGAAGCCGATAAACCAGGCGTAATCGTAAAGTTGCGCGAGAAAATTGGGGACGCTGGATGCGTTTAAGAGATGCACATTCACCAAAAAGCCCGGTAAACTCGGCAGCACGCCAGCAGCAAAGGCAATCAAGGCAACAAAGCTAAAGCCGTTCCAGTAACAATACTCGCCGTTCGCCTTGTAGAGCGCATTGACGTTTAATTTCCGTCGGCGATACACAAAATAGTCGGCAATCAATATCCCGCCAATCGGCCCCAGCAAGGCGCTATATCCTACAAGCCAATTAAAAATATAAATATTTGGATTACTAACCAGCTTCCACGGCATCATCAGGATGCCGACGATGCCGGTAATCAGGCCGCCAATGCGGAATGAAATCTTGCGTGGCGACAGATGGGCGAAGTCGTTCGCGGGCGAAACAACATTGGCCGCGATATTCGTCGCCAGCGTGGCAATGCACAGCGCCAGCATGGCAATGACGAGCACCACTGGGTTTTGGAATTTCGTCAGCACGTCCACGGGATTCCAAATCGTTTGGCCAAAGATAATCGCAGTGGCCGACGTCACTGCGACGCCGATGAAGGAATACAGCGCCATCGTGAGCGGCAGGCCAAGCGATTGGCCAAGGATTTGGTCGCGTTGTGATTTGGCGTAGCGCGAGAAATCCGGAATGTTCAGCGAGAGTGTCGCCCAAAATCCCACCATCCCCGTGAGCGCGGGAAAGAAAAAGGCGAAGAATTGTCCCGCTTTTGGCTGGCCTGCATCGAAGGCCGAGGGTTGCGATAAAATTGGCCCGAATCCGCCGGCTTTATTATAGGCCCATCCCAGCAGCAGCAGTCCCAACGCGATGAGCAGGGGAGCCTTGATATTCAACAGCCAGCGGATGGTGTCGATGCCGCGATAAACGACGAACATATTGATGCCCCAAAAAAAAATGAAGCAAAAGAAATGCGGGAAGGTGATGCCGAGCCAGTTCGTCGGCGTCGCGGGGCTCCAATGAAAAATCGTCACGCCGATTTTATAAATCGCGTCGCCGCCAATCCACGTCTGGATGCCGAACCAGCCGCACGCCACCAGCGCGCGCAAAATCGCCGGCACGTTTGCGCCCAGCGTCCCGAACGACGCGCGGCAATAGACGGGGAAGGGGATGCCGTAGAGTGTCCCGGCGTGCGCGTTGAGAATCATCGGGATGAGCACGATGAGGTTGCCCAGGAAAATGGTCAGGACCGCCTCCCACCAGTTCATCCCGCCGCCAATCAGCGACGATGCCAGCATGTACGTGGGAATGCAGGCGGACATGGAAACCCACAGCGCCGCGAAACTCAGCGCCCCCCATTTGCGCCGCGCCGCCGGCACCGGCGCCAGGTCGGCATTGAAGAGCCGGCTTTGCTCGATGTCGGCCTGGACATCGGGCGCGTTGGCGGTAAGGCCGGAGGTTGTGCTCAAATCTGGTTTCTCCTAACTAAGTTAATGAAGTAAAAAGCACAATATTCTGCCAATCAAGCGCAATTAATTAGCGCCCTATTGGAAAACTGGCGCTTCGCGAAAATTTGGGAAAAAAGAGCGCGGGCAAAACTGCCCGCGCTTGACCTCGGTTTTTCCTGTAAAAGATTTAACAATTATAGAGGAGGGGCGTTATTTTTTCCCGAGCCGGAGACTGTGCCGGTCAGAACACCAGACACGCCGTTGGTGTCGCTGGAGGATATACTCCCAATGCCGCCCGATAGCTCGAACGACTCTACGCTATTGCTCCCGCCGTTAAAATAGGAGTCAATAACGGTCGTAAATCCTTCCAGCATGAAGGAATTGCTGCCGTCGCCGCTTTCATAATCGAGAAAACCATCCGTCACGGAGAACTTGGTCTCACAATTCGTCTTTTCTGTAGTGGTAAAAACGGTGTTGGCCGATGAAAAACCAAGTGCGTAATGGTCGCCGTTCGTGTTAGAACTGGCGTTTGCCAGGAGGACGGTATTACTCGGCCCCAGCACGATAAACTGGCCGTTCCAGAAATTGCTCACGGCCAGATAATCTCCGTTGGTTTCAGAGAACGATGTGCCAAATTCATCGTTAATCAAACTGAGGATATCATTGTTATCTATCTTGCTCTGGGTGAAATGGGCCCCGTCTTGGCTGCCGTTTTTGTAATGGCCTTTTCCAATTCCATCTGCGGTATTGGTAGTGCCCTGGCCCAGGACAAAGAGGTCGATATCGACCGACGTGAGTCCCGACGGCGGCCCGTAACCGGAACCATTGTCATCATCCCATGCGAATGAGCTGGCGGGCAATATTAACATGCTGACTGTTGCTATGGCCGTTGTGATTGCTATTTTTTTCATAACCTTTTTTTCCTATTGATACTTGTTTGCCTT
>JASHZU010000494.1 GCA_030042375.1 Verrucomicrobiia bacterium | reverse complement strand
ATCTTTTGCAGGCCGTAACGGTAGCGGCCCGCGGCGGTGTTGGGTGAAATGTCCAGCAGTTCGCCAATTTCCTCGAACGTGCAACGGTTCCAAATTTTTAGCACGATGACTTCGCGCTGTTCGGGCGGCAGGGTGGCGAGTTGCTCCATCGCGGCGCGTTCCGCCGGGCTTTCATCCGCCGTCTTTTCAAACCAGCGCCGGGATTCCAGTTCCCGGGTCAGACGCCGCCAGAGCGAGCGTTTATAATTCAAGGCGCGATTGCGAAAGCTGCGCAGGCAGTAATGTTCCGGCTCGCGCGGCAGTTCGTCCCGCTGCATCAACGCCATGAAGGTTTCCTGCACGACGTCCTCGGCTTCCCCATGGCTCAAGCCCAGCGCGCGCCCGTAGAGGACCAGGGCCGCGGCTTTCGCCTCGTAAAATGCTTCAAACCATGCGGAATGTTCGGTGTTCACGATTTCACTTCATAGACACCATAACCGGGGAATTTGTATAAAAATTTTGAAAAAACCGGGAAAAACGGCCAAACAGGGGGATTTTCCTTTAAAAAAGTGGTCGGGGCGGTGAGATTTGAACTCGCTCACGCTTAGCTGGCTTTGACTCGAAAATCACCTATTTCCTATTTAACAATCCTAAGCTTATCTTGCCAAGAAGACTATCCCGGCTGCGGCTAAAATGACACCTATGCCGAGGAACAAAAACTGTAGCGCCGACAACCCAAGCGAACCAATTCCATACCGCCCATTGAACTTTAGGAATATGCGAGCGTGCCTTCGATGAAGTAGCAAATTACACACCCCGAACACCATCAAGGCAATCCCAAGACCTTTATCTACTTCGGGTGGTATTTCTAGGACAAGATACCCTAGCCACGCCGCTAGTAAAAGCAAAACGCCTACTACGACGATAGTTCCGATTAGATTCGCGCCACGCATACTAGTCAACTCTATTTAGGGTAAGTTGCGCAGTTTTCATGTTTTCCTCACGGGAAACAATTACTGACTCTCTGCGAAACTTTGAAAAAGTGGTCGGGGCGGTGAGATTCGAACTCACGACCTCTTGTACCCGAAACAAGCGCGCTACCGGGCTACGCTACGCCCCGACGAGGAACGGCCAATGTGCCTGTTAAACCGGCCAAACGCCAGCGAAAAATTCTGGAGAAGAAAAGCTTCTTACGGCAACTGAACAACACGATAAAAGAGATACGTGTTGGTGCCGAGGGGATTGGTAATAACCAGGGTTGTGCCGCTCGCGGTATTGGTACTCAGGTTAAACCAATTGTTCGAAAGCAAATTGGTGGAGCCCTGGACCTCATAGATGAGCCCCGGAAGTGAGTTCACCGTGAGCGTGAAGGCAGCCTGGGAAGCTTTGGAAACGCTTTGGACGTTGGGCAAAGGCAGGGGCCATACGTAGATGTCATCCAGTCCAAAATAATAATTGTCGTTGCGGGCGCCGAATTGCAGGGTGGTGTTTGTCCCGGTGGCGGTGACGAGGAACAGCATGTTGGTCCAATCGTTGATCGCGCCCACATCGACCTGGTTGAAAATCGTATTGGTGCCCGAGGCGTTGGTATTCCAGTTCACCTGGAATTGGTTGGGGGTGTAGCCGCCGGGATTATTCAGCCAAAATGAGAGCAAATAACTTTGGCCGGGGTGGGTATACAACGTTTGATAAAGATAGGCCAGCTTATCGGGCTGGCCGAGAGCGGCACCATAAGTTCCCGAGTGGACAAAATTAGTCCCCGCGTCGTCGGCGAATTCGGAAGCATCCACAACTCCGTTATAAAGCTCGCCTCGTTCGGTTGTTGTCCCGTACAGGATCCAGGGAGGAAAACTGCCCGTCTCGAAGCCGCCATTTTGGACCAGGTTTTGCCCGATGGACAAACTGAACTGGCAGGATTGCGTGGCGCCGCTGTTTTCATCAAGGAAGGCAACGTTTCCGTTGTAGGTCCCATTCGTCAGGGTGTCGGCGTTCGCATTCAAAACGGCGGCAGATGTTGCAGACGCGCCTCCGGCCAGCGTGCCGCTCGCAGGCGAGAGATTGAGCCACGAGGGGCCGGATGCATGCCAGTTAAGCGAAGCGGAACCAATATTGGTCAAGATGAAATCCTGGGAAACGGGATTGAACGGCCCGCCGGCAGCCCCGGAAGCGGCCAGGCCCGCCGCCGGCGCGACGACCAGCGGATCTATCACTTGCAAATTGAATTGCAGGCCCTGGGTGGCGTGGGACACCTGGTTGCTGAATGTCACAATGGTACTATAATTTCCTATCGTCAGGGAATTGGCCGCCGCAGCCAAACTGAAGGTCACAGTGCTGCTGGCATCCGCCGCGAGCGTGCCGCTGGTGGCGGAGGCATTGAGCCACGACGAGGTGTTGACTAGCGACCAGGTGAGTGAAGAGGAGCTGGTATTCGTGAGCGTGGAAATTTGCGAGTTGGGACTGAACGGGCCGCCATAAAACCCGGTGGCGCTGAACCCGGTCGAGGGCAAGGGCAGGATGACCAGCGAATCTACCGGCACCAGGGCATTAATCAGGTTCTGGCCGTTGGGTGTGCCCCACCCGGTGCAAAGGTCATATCCCGTGACCGCGGGGTAATTGGTTTGGACGAAGGCATTGGTATTATTCCCCGTGGTGAT
>JASHZU010000493.1 GCA_030042375.1 Verrucomicrobiia bacterium | reverse complement strand
GTCCTGGCACACAAGTTTTCCAGCGGCTTTGGCGCAGGCAACGCTTCCGGGCTCGATGGCGGGACCAACGACGATATTTTATTCCCGCAAGTTGTTTTCCTGACTAACGAGGCGTGGTCGCTCGTCCGCGCGGAAGCAAATGGCAACGCTTTTCCGCTATTACTCATGGACCGTTATTCCAAAGGCGTGCTTTATATCTGGACGATACCCGACAATTTCAACGACCTCTACGCGCTCCCGCAGGAGGTGGCCAGCACGATTAAAAATTACATTATGCGCGGCTTTCCTGTTCGGCTTGATGGTCCTTCACAAGTCGCCTTGTTTGCCTATGATAACCAGACATTCGTTGCTGAATCCTATTTGCCAGTGGAGACGGACGTGAAAATTTCCGTGGCGGGAAATTTTATGCATTTGAAGAACCTCGTCACCGGTGAAATTTTAGTTGGCCAAATGGCGCCGCTGCGCCGGCGCTGGCCTCCGCAAGACGGTGGAGAAAAAAATATTTCGTTTATCGTCCACTTGCCCCCGCACAGCTACGCGGCTTTTGAGATGGAAAAATAAATCCCGGAGTGTGGATTGTTGTCCGGTTTTTGGCTTCCTAATTAGAAGAAAATTTCCGCGTGGATAAATTGTCCGACAACACTTCGACGATGAATTTAACTTCCGTCCCGGCTCCAGGTTCGCTCCGGATCTCACAACGGCCGCGGATTTTTTCCAAACGCTGGCGCATATTGATCAGCCCGTTGCGCGAAGCCGAACGGCCGGTTTCCTGCGGCGATTTTTGCTCCAGCGTTTGCGGGACAAAGCCACGCCCGTTATCCCGCGCAGCCAGGGTGAAGGAATTTCGCGTCGTTGTGAGCGAGACCGTGACTTCCGAAGCGGCGGCATGTTTGACGACATTGTGCAGGGCCTCTTTGAGCGCCAGGAACAAATGATGCCGTACCTCGGCGGTCACCAACCATTGCGGCAACTGCACTGGCAAATCGAGACGGCAGCGGATCCCAAGTGAGCCCAAATAATCCTGGGCAAATTTACCCAGATAATTCACCAGGCTGTCGAGGGTGTCGTGCTCCGGATTCACGGCCCAGACGATTTCATCCATCGCGCGCGTCATCTCGCGGGTCGTTTCATAAATCCGGTCTAATTGCACTGCGGCCTCTTGCGGATTATTCAGTTCGCTATGGGCGGACTGGCTCAACAATGAAATGCGGGTCAAATTCGCGCCAAGGTTGTCATGGATGTCGCGGGCAATGCGCGCGCGCTCGCGTTCGATGGCGCGCTGGCGTTCCAGGCGCTCGAGCTTACGGCGCAGCCGCCAGCGGGCTGTCCACAAGGCAATGCCGCTTAACAGTACTGCGGCAATCAGGCCGCACCCGATGCGAAACCACCATGTCTGCCAAAAATAAGGCTGCACAGTGAAAGCCAGGCTGGCGCCAGTGGGATTCCATACACCGTCGCTATTACAGGCGGTGACCTCAAAGCGATAAGTGCCCGGAGGTATATAAGTATAAACAACAAAGCGTTTTGTCCCCGCGTCTGTCCAGCCGGGATCCAGCCCATCCAGGCGGTACTTGAAAGCAATTTTCTCCGGCGCAACAAAACTGATGCCTGTGTAATCAAATTCAAAACGCTGGCGTCCGGGCCCGATTCGCAAAGGACCGTTGGTGCTGTTGATGCCTTCGGCAGCTTGGCCGTCCACGAGCACCTTTTCGATATGAACCGGAGGCTCCAATTGGTTGACTTTGATGTCGTCCGGGTCTATGACCACAATGCCTTTGCTGGTGGAAAACCACAATTTCCCATCGCCCGTTTTGAATGCCACCGGCTGAAACCCGCCGGAACACTCCAGCGTGGGCATTCCATCGCCGATGCCATAGACCAGGGGGCGCACTGGAATTTCTTTATTAAGGCATTGGTCCATTTCAGATTTTTGAATCCGGAAAATGCCTGCATGAGAGCCAATCCAAAAATTGCCTGAGTTGTCCTGGTCAATCGAGCAGATATAACTGCTGGGCAGGCCCTGGTTGATGCTGATCGTCGAAAAATGGCCCTGCTTAAGGCAGTCCAGGCCGCCACCATAAGTGCCTATCCATATTGTGCCGTCCGAGTCCAAATGCAAACATTGGACAAAGTCACTTGAAAGCCCGTCTGATTTTCGAAATTGTTTGATCACCCCATTTTGAAGCCGTCCCAATCCTCCTCCCAGCATCCCAAACCACAATGTCCCATCGGGCTGTTCCACGATGGCGCGCACATCCGGCAACGCCAGCCCCTGCTTCTCACCGTAATGAGTTGCTGTCCCATTTTGCCATTTGAACAGCCCGGTAGTGGTGCCAATCCAGGTAACGCCGTTTTTTCCATGGAGTACCGCTGTAACGGCCATTCCCGCCCCAATGGAGGTTATCGGTACAAAATGGTCGTCGTTTTTGGTGAGCAGCCCCGCTCCCCAAGTCCCAACCCAGAGCTGGTTTTTGGCGTCTTCCGAAACAGACCAAACAAATAAATCGGAAATCCCGTCGGCCCCTCCAAAATGCATCCATTGATTGGTATAAAAACGGTATAAGCCGGCGCCTTCAGTGCCGGTCCACAAAGCGCCATCATGCGAGCAGGTAATCGAAAGCACGCTCGCCCCACGCCAATCGTCCGGCGGTTTTAGGGTCGTGACCCGGCTTGGTCGCAGGGCGACCAGACCGCTGCCACCGGTGCCCACCCACAAGGTTCCTTCCCGGTCTTCGCACAATGAGCGCACCCAATTGTCCGGGAATCCATTGTCATGGTCGAAATGTGCGATACCGCGACCCGGAAATATCAGGAAAAGTCCCTGCTCCAATGTCCCGACCGCTAGACAGCCTGATTTCATTTCCGTCATGCCAACTACCGAGCTATTCCCCACAGGGCTCTTGCCTTCGTCATAGATTTTCCCGTTTTTCCATCGGGACAAATAGTTTTGGCCTAAAACCCACAGGCTGCCGTCACGTCCGGCGCAGATGCCTTTGACATAATCCCCGGATCGCGATGGCAATGGACTTAGGACATCATTGTGGAGTGCGAAAGCAAAACCGCCGGAATTTATCCAAAGTCCTCCGTGCGGGCTTGACGTCATGGCGGTCGCTCCGGCCGCGTTCCCCACATTGGGAGGGGCGCTGATTTTGCCCGCCATATTTGCCAGCATGCCTGCGTCGTTTAACAGCCAGATATTGTTGTTCGTATCCGCGCCGATGAACTGGATTTTTTTTTGCTCCCACGGGGCGCGGAACTCCGTGGCGTAGAAATGTCCATCGCGATAACGAACCAACTCCCCGGTTTCATAACCAATCCACAAATTTCCCGTCGCATCCTCAAACAAACTCGTGACGCGGGTGCTGTGCATTTCGGGAGTTGTGCTGCTGTCATACCGGGTAAAGGTGACACCGTCGAACCGCACCAGTCCGTCATAGGTCGCAAGCCAAAGGTAACCGTCCTGCGCCTGCACTACCGCCGTCACGGCATCGTTCGGCAAACCGTCGTCCGTGCTCCAAATGCGAGTGAAATATCCGGGTAGATTGGTCGTTTCTCCAAGGACCTTTTGAGACGAAAATGTCTGAAAAACGGCAATAATGCAAATCGCTCCCTTAATAAAAAGCAAAGGCAGTCTGTTAAATGGCCACAATGTTTTTAAGGCTGCGCCGATGCAAGAGAATCCCGGCAAATTGAGCAGCAGACATTTCATGGGTACGTTCGAATTCTGTGACCCGGGCCAATGCTGCGCAAGACAAACTTCGATCTGGCGATAGCATCTATTTGGCCTGATTTTTAAATACGGCACATCCCGTTAGAGCTATTATGGTAAGTAATAGGCCAACGCTTCGAATGTCACTAATTTTCGCTACTTTGAAGGATGGCTGAAGCGTATTATCTTTTTTCTTACCAAATCCAGATAAATGACCCGGTATGAGAATGGTTTTTGACGTTGCTGACGTTGCGCGGTTCGCCTGGCGCCAGCCAAGGCGTTGGGTTGTCTGCCTCGCCCTCGCGTTGGCTGTCACTGCAGGTTGCGGAAAGTCAAGCTCACCGGCCGAATCAGCCGCGCCGCCGGTTTCACTCGATTCCACAAACGCGCAACAAAACCCATCTCCTATGCCGCCAAGTCCGCAGCCGGTAATTGCTGCCAATCCGGATGATTCGCAAAAAACGCTGCAGGGGTTAAATCGGGTTTTGATTGGTTGGATGATCCGGAATCACCGGCATCCCAAAACATTTGAAGAATTTGCCGGCAGCGCGAATGTCCAAATACCGGACCCCCCTGCGGGGGAAAAATACGCCCTCGACTCCAGAGGTTTCATCGTTCTAGTGAGCAATTGACCAAATAAAATCCAATGAAAATTTCCAGCCCAAATCACGATCGAAAGTACGGCTCGAATGAAGCGAAAGCCCTGCGCGTTCCCGGCTTTACTCTGATTGAGCTTCTGGTGGTTATTGCCATTATTGCTATCCTGGCGGCAATTATCCTTCCTGTTCTTGCAAGCGCCAGGATCAGAGCGCAACAGGCACAAGACCTGAATAATTTAAAACAACTCGCAGCGGGCATATTTACATTTTCCGGTGATAACAATAATACTTATCCGCCGGCTGGTTGGGATAATGGCACTTCCACCATGGAAATTGGATGGGACGCTTATATTTATTCGTACATTGGGGGAGGGAGCGGGCAGCCATCGGACTCGCTGTCCCAGGGAACATTTGCGAATGACCCTGTTAGTGCGCAAGCTGAAGGCATAGCCCCGGGGCTTAAACTCCTGGTTTGTCCGTTTGATAATTTTCCGAAAGCCAGTTGGATGACCAGTGCCAGCAACCCCCTTGATTTAAATTTTTCGATCAAGGATTACGAGATGGTAGCGTCCGGCGAGGGACAGGCCTATCAAGGGACGCTCATCCAACGCCCCTATTCAGAGGGATTGCCCAGTGTCACCACTCCGGGCTTCCTGGGGGTCGGAATTTATTGGGAGGAATCGGGCGCGACCGCCCCTGATTGGAATGCTCTTGGTTTTCCGGAAGTGGTGGTTCGCCATCCCAGCGGCACCATCTTGCTGGCAGAAGATGCCTGCAACCAGAATGCCGAAGGAAACATTTGGCCATGCTGTGTTTGCGGTCCAATTATCGGAAATGGCGGCCCCTGGGGCGCCCTGTATCAAATCGATACCGAAGCCCCGACGAGTCCTGCAACTCTCGAGGGCGGCACTGCTTTAAGTGAAGGCGCGATGTTATATGCAGCGCAGCGCAACAGATTCAACTATGCCTTTCACGACGGCCATGTGGAGCTTCTCAGATATCAACAGACCACGACACCGGGAGGCGCGGGGGCAGTGCAGAATCTAACCATCCCCAATGGCATGTGGAATATCAATACGGCTGACTAGGAATAAAAGGGCCGGCTTAAAAAGATTTGCCTGCCTTGGCTTTAGTATTCTTTCTAATCACTAACATCCCCTCCGTTTTGTGTTCATTGCTGTTAAGAAAGGCCTTGTCCCTTGTTTTCGTGACAAGACAGTTTCGAGCTATCGTGTATGATTCTCGAAACAGCCTAACAACGACTATTCCCGCGAATAATTTCCAATTTTACTGCGGAAATAAGTCAGACGATAAACCAAAACCCATACTGGACAAATATGAACAAAATCCAAATCCTAAAATCCCGTAGCGTGGCCACAGCTGCGTTGCTGCTTGCCAGCGCAAGCGTGGCTTTTGCTCAAACAGCCAATACGAATCTGAACGACTTCGATAGTGGAATAAATGGCACTGTCGGCCTTGCGCCTTCTGGATGCGGCAGCGCGTACGGTAGTGGGTCTATCGTCTGGGATAATAGCCAGCTTTATCCTGGCACGACAGGCTCGGCCTATGTGGAAGGCACCTTTTCGACCAGCGACGGCAGCGGGCATCCGATAATAGACTACATCTGTTTTCCTCCTTACGATAATTGGTATTGGAACGGGAACGGAAGCGTTAATCTGGTTCAATACACGGCTGTCCAATTTGAGATTCTGTGGGACACGAACAATTCCACGATGTCAATTGATCAATTCAATAACCCTGCGCTATATCAGTCTGAACTTGCGGGTAGCTATCAAGGGCTGGAAATAGATTACACGGTGGGAAACGGAGACGAAGGTGAGATTGGCGTTACCAACATACCAGACGCAGCCTCGAATGGCTGGGTGACCATTACGATTCCGATTCCTAATACCCTGTATCCCTCCGCCGGGACGTGCGGCATTTTTTTAGATAAATACATAAACAACGAATCGCAGATTACTGGCACTCCTCCGAACGCCTTCTTCTGGATTGCGAACGTCCAATTGCTGGGGACCGAGGGCCCGCCGCCGCCGCCCACGCTTTCCGCGCCTACAAAACCCCTTCCAGGGTTGAATGTATTCGCGAGCACGGATGGTAATACGTACTATGATCGGCAGGAAGTGGGATTGATTGCGAGCAACGGTGTATCCTGGGTCGGCAATGCAACGCCGGCCAATCCAGTAACCTATTCGTTTACCATCAATAGTTTTCCGCCCAGCCCGGTAAACGCCGGCCAGGCCGAAGCCTACTTAATGCTAGCCCCCAACCCGGCAGCCTATGATAACGCGATTGATTATAATGAACCTAACTGCGTGGTTGTGGAAGTTGAACCTAACGCAACCGGCTCGTTCATGTCTTTCACTTATAAAACTAATGAACCTGACAGTGAAACCTATACGACCGTTGGCACGGTGAACTCTGCTCAATCTCCTGTGGGCACATGGAGTGTTACCTTCACTTCGCCAACGAATGTAACCTTGACTGCATCCGATGGCACCCAAAGCAGCTTTGTCTTTTCCAATGGCTTGGATTTTGCCGAAACACAAAGCCCTGGATGCTATTTGTATCTCGGCATGCAGGCGAATAATGCCTCTTCATTGAACAATGCCGTTGTTTACTCGAACTTCTCCGTCTCGGGAGTGCCGGCCGCCATGAGCGATAACTTCCTGGCCGATACAACCTTGAATACCAACCTTTGGTTCAACTTCATGGCTCATGCGCCAGGAGGCGTGTTTGTGATGCCGCCGGGCGTGGAAAACTGGATAACCTGGACTCTTCCCGACGCTGGTTTCCAGTTGCAGAATGCCACTAGTTTGACCGGGCCATGGAATGTTCTGAGCAGCGATTTCATTCTACCGGAGGTCGGCCAGGTATCCCAGTTGATTACGACGAACGATATCCCTGCCGGGACACCGAATGCGTTCTTTGAGTTAACCAGTCCATAACTCCAGATTTATCGGGTGGGGATGGTTAAAATAGAAAGGGCGCCGATTCTTAAAAAATCGCCACCCTTTTTTTCCTAATAGTATGTTATATATGGTCCGGAAACGTATGAGGTTTTTGCATCGTTCATGCAGTTGGTTTCTATTATTGTTGCCTTTGTTTCTAAGGGAAATCGCCGATGCGCAGGCCAATCTTCCGGTCTATACCGATTACCTTGTCAATGGATTTCAAAATTGGAGCTGGGCCACGGTGAATCTGGCCAACACTTCGCCAGTTTATACCAACAGCGATTCCATCAGCGTAACCGATAGCACTAATTACCAGGCGCTTTACCTTGAGCATTCGGCTTTCAATACGTCGCCTTACGCCAGCCTGGATTTTTGGATCAATGGCGGTGCGAGTGGCGGACAAAACTTGCAAGTGTCGGGATTGCTCAACGGTAACAGCGTGTTTGATTATCCATTGGTGCTGGAAACGAATGTCTGGCAGCATGTTAATATCCCGCTATCCGACCTGGGCGTCGCCGAAGCTACCAACTGCACCGGCTTTTGGATTCAAGGCGCGGAGTATGCCGCGCAGCCGGTGTATTATGTAGATAATATCCAATTGCTCGCGGCTCCGGCTCCGGCCACGGTCCATCTCGGTGTGGACGCCGGCAATGTTATTCGCACAGCGGACACACGCTGGTTCGGCATAAACACCGCCGTTTGGGATGACGACTTTAACACGGTGGCCAATTCGAATGAATTGCTGGAAAGCGGCTG
>JASHZU010000492.1 GCA_030042375.1 Verrucomicrobiia bacterium | reverse complement strand
GATGTGGCAGGGGTATGGAGTGGGAGGAACGTACGGAATTGAAGATTTCCCCAATGGCGACGCCTATAAAGCGGGCACGACGCTTCCCAACGGAACACTTGCGCACTTGTTCATCCGCCAAACCATCGGCTTTGGCGGCGAGCAGGAGGATGTTCCTGACGGTCCGTTGACCCTCGCGGGCAAAGAAGATGTTTCGCGCCTCACGATCACCATCGGCCGCTTCAGCCCTTTGGACATTTTTGACAACAACACCTATGCCGACGATCCCCACACTCAATTTATGAATTGGGCGATGATGGGCAATGTGACCTGGGATTACGGACAGGATACCGTTGGTTACACAACTGGAATTGCTTTGGAATTGAACCAGCCTGACTGGACCCTGCGTTACGGTTTTTTCCAGATGCCCGCTGACAAAAATGGTTTTACCGGCGACGATCAATATCTGATGTGGCCGACGCGTGGAGCTTATGGTCCATTCCTGCGCTCATGGGCCATGTCCACAGAGTTGGAGCGGCGTTGGAGCATCAAGTCTCATCCTGGAGCAATTCGATTCCTGGCCTGGCTCAACGAAGCGAACATGGCCACCTATTCGGCTGCAACGGCCTATTTGCTTGCCAATCCAACAGTCGCCTCCAGCGCGCCCCCGATGACTTCGGGAGGGGACATCCCGAACTCTGTCCGCGCTTACCGCTACAAATACGGCTTCGGGCTGAATTGGGAGCAGGAAATAGCCGGCGGGGTCGGTCTTTTCTCGCGTCTGGGCTGGAACGATGGTCATGAGGAAACCTGGACTTTTACCGACGTTAATTATTCGGCATCCTTGGGTATCAGTGTGAATGGCGAACGGTGGCGGCGGCCTGACGATACATTCGGACTGGCGGGCATCCTGGGCGGCGCTTCCAGCGAGAATCAAAGATTCCTGGAGGCCGGCGGAGAAGACATGCTCGATGGCGACGGCGCGCTCAATTATGGGTGGGAGAAGGTTTTGGAAACCTATTACGATTTCAAAATCTGGAAGAGCCTGCACGGGGCAGTAGATTACCAGTATATCGTTGACCCTGCTTTCAACCGCGCTCGCGGACCGGTTAATGTTTTTGGAGCCCGGTTGCATTGGGAATTTTAGGCCCTCGGAGATCGTATGTGTAAGACCATTCTCCTTGTCGTCGAAGGTGCTTTTACCGACCGGGCCATGGTTGAGCACGTCAAACCGTTAGCGAAGTTTGCTCAAAGCCGCGTGATTTTATTCCAGCTCGGCGGGGCGGCTACAAAAGCATCTGAAGAGCTTGAGCGTTTAAAACAAATCTATCGGGAATTTCAATCGGCGGGAATTCCGGTTGAACTTGAGATGGCTTACGGAGATCCGGTTGTGGAAATCGTAAAAAAGGCGCAGCAGAGAGGTTGCGACCTTATCGCGTTGGTTACAAGCAAACACCGTTCTATCACAGATCGCATTTTCGGCCCCATCGCCAGTCGTGTCCAGGACAGTATTCATCTGCCAGTTCTCCTTTTCCGGCAGGAACAAACAAATTGAGCAGCGTCGAGCGGCAGGGCAATCCCAAGCTGATGGTCACGGTAACGTTAATGTTGACCTTTAAATCATTGGTAATCAATGATGTAGACCTTTGCCGGAAAATGTTGACCTTGGTGTTGACCTTTAAGTTGTTGGTTTTCAACATTGTAGACCTTGTTGACCTTTATACGCGAATATACACATCGCAGCCACCAAAGCCTGCCAAGACCGTCCCTGTTTATTTTTCCGACAATTCCTGCTGGTTCCACCAGCCGCCGCCGAGCGCCAGAAAAAGCGCCGCCGTGTCGGAATAACGATTGGCCTGCGCCTGCGCGAGAGTGATGAGCGCTTGCTGGTAAGCCTGTTCGGCGTTTAACACTGCCAGATAATTCGTATAGCCCGTTTGCAATTGCCGCTGGGTCAAATCCAGCGTGACCTTGGCGGCGTCCGCGGCTGCGGCTGCAGTTCTTACGGCGTCACCGTCATGCTCCAGCGCGTTCAAGGTGTCCGCCACGTTTTGAAATGCCGTCAACACGGTGCCGCGGTATTGCTCGGCTGCCTGGACATACGCCGCTTTCGCCGCGCGTTCCCGGTGGAGCAGAGTCCCGCCCTCAAAAAGAGGCGCTGCGGCTGCGGCGCCGATCCCCCAAAAACCTGTGCCATCGGTAAAAATCTGCTCCAGTTGCAACGCGGTGCTTCCCGCATTCGCTGTCAGGGTGATATTCGGCAGGCGGTTGGCAATGGCGATCCCAATTTGCGCGCTGGCGTAATGTAGGTTCTCCTCCGCCTGGCGCACATCCGGACGCTGTTCCACGAGTTTAGAAGGCAGGCTCACTGGCAGTTCTCCCGGCAATTGTAAATCCGACAATTCAAATTTTTCTGGCAAATCCTCACTCGGGAAACTGCCCGCCAAAACCGCCAACAAGTCGCGTTGTTGGGCCAATTGTGTCAGCAGCGGCGGCAGCGTGGCTTCAGCCTGGGCCAATTGCGCTTCCTGCGCGGCCACCGCCAGTTGCGAGGTATAGCCTCTGGCAAACTGATTGCGCAGGATTTGAAGCATGTTCTTGTTAATCGCAATAATTCGCCGCGTCGCATCAATTTGCGCCCGCAAGGATGCCTCCTGGATGGCGGCGGAAACCACGTTGGCGCTCAGGGTAATGTCGGTTGCAATCCATTGGAACCGTGCCTGGTTTTCCTGCGCCACCAGGGATTCTACCGTCCGGCGGTTCAAGCCGAAGACATCCGGCACATAGGATACGCTGAGCTGCGGGGTAAAAAGATCATAGGTAAATTCCGCAGTTGTCGTTGGATAATTGGGCACTGGCGAAAGTTGGTCCGATTGCTTATTGCGGCTGACGGAGAAACCGGCGTTGACGTTGGGCCAATAAGCACCCTTCTGCGCGAGGACATTTTCTCTGGCGATGGTCAACGCCGCCTGCGCCGCTTTGATATTGGGGTTATTGGTAAGCGAAAGTTCAATCAAATCATTGAGCGGCTTCGAGTGAAACAACGTCCACCACTGGCCGGGAATATCCTGTCCTTGGACAAATTGTTGCGTTTGCCCTCCGATGACGTTCGTTGTGCCCACGGCAGTTGAAAGCGGGGCGGCGGTATAACCGCTGACATTCGGGGCAGCCGGCTTTTTGAAATTCGGGCCCACCGCGCAGCCGG
>JASHZU010000491.1 GCA_030042375.1 Verrucomicrobiia bacterium | reverse complement strand
ACCGGCACTGGTGATGGTTAAGGGGCTGGTGCCTTCTTTGAGCAGGCTGCCCGAACCGCTGATCGTGCCCGAAGAGATGTCAAATTCGTTGGTGGAGGTGTCTACGGTGATGAAGCTGGGGTAAACGGTCCCGTTCACGGTCACAGAAGTAGGCACCCCGGGCGTATCGTCAAATAATACGTTGTCGCCCTGGTTGAATACGGTCTGCGTGTCATTGGACAAATTCAGCCAGTTGGCGGAAGTGTCAACGTCCCATTGCCCATTGTTACCATTCGGAGTCCATTGCAGATGGTTTGGAACAGCAACGTTGAGGGGCACGGCAACACTGTTGGTGGTTCCGTTGGCATTGCCAATCACGACGCTGTAGTTACCTGCATTGGCAAGCTGCAGGTTATTTAATGTAAGGGACGTACCGGTCTGGCCGGCCAAAGGCGTGTTGCCGAAATACCATTGGTTTGTAGTAGGCAAGGCGCTAACGGTGACGACGCTAAACGTTGCAGAACCGCCAACGTAACTCTGTTGGCTCTGCGGCTGAACGTTGATAATGGGCACCGAAGTGTTTGCTGAAGTATTTAACAGGCCATAGCAGTAGTGATTTAAAACCTGGGCCGGCGTCAGACCGTAATTATAAATGGCCACTTCGCTGATACCACCGTCCCACGTACGCGAAGCCCCCGCGCTGCTGCCATCGCCAATCACCCAATCGTCGAAAAATTCAATGGAACCTGAAGTGTCTTGAGCCTGCGCAACCAGAATGCCGTTTTCATAAAGCAAGTTGCTGGTTCCATCGCTCGACATAACCATGTAGGTCCAGTTTGTAGCCTGAATACCGCCGGTAACCCCGACACTGCCGGAGCTGGCATAATAATTTTGCCCGTAAGGCCCATTGACCCGCAGACAGATTTCATCATAGGTATTGGCGTCATAGCCCTTGGCGACTGCGTCAGCAAACATGTTTGCACTGGAAGGCTGGACCCAGGCTTCAATCGTAATGGGGCCGGCGAAGTTCAACAGGTTGGAGTTGGCATTCTGGCTTAAGTCAATGGCCTCACCGCCATCAAAGTATGCTGCATTCGTAATGTAAGCCGAAGGGCCGAAGCCTGCAGAGAGGGTGCCGGCAACTACCCCGTCGTTGCCATTGCCGGTCAAATCGGGCGCGGTGCTTGAGCCATCGACGGCCGGGTTTAGCGCATAAAATGCCAAAGGACTATCACCCAATACAATGCTCTGATAAGAGCTTGCATGGGCCGCCGATATGGACAACGCAAAACATGCGGTGGCCAACAACGCGCCGGAGAAGAGACGACTCAGACTTAGGGTTTTCATATTGGGGGGCTTTTCTTAGTGGTTGTTTTACGGACAAATTAACTGACAAATCCTGCCTGGAACTTTTTCGAATTAATGGTCATGCTATAGAGTTTCACAAAACATGATTTAGTGGAATAGACAAATCACTGGAATGCATGGACAATTGACCGCTGATTTTCCAATTCGCGGGAATTGGCTGCAAGCTAAACCGGAGATTTGCCAGGGCGACTCACCGAGATGTGCGGCGTAAAAGGAATTTACGCTAACAACAGTGACGGTAAATGGCATACTCCTTATCTACCACCCGGAATGGCTCCCAACAATGAGCTTTTTGGTAAAACATTTAACGTTTTTCGTCACGTCCAAATCAGGCCATTTTGGGGAACGGCGAACTTCCCGGCAGCTGATCGGCACGGTCCCGAATGAGGGATTGGGTGCGGAAAGCGGAAGGGGTCATTCCCACCCGATTTTTGAAAATGCGGCTGAAATGTTCAACATGTTCCAAGCCAACTTTTTCGGCAATCAGGGCCAGTGGCAGGTCAGTTTCGGCGAGCAATTGTTTGGCGCGATTGAGGCGGACGCGAAGGATTTCGTCCTTGGGTGAATAGCCTAAAATGTTAATAAAACGCCGGTCCATGGTGCTGCGGGACATCGGTACAGCATGCAAAACGTCGCTGACATCAATGCCTTCGCAGGCGTGTTCGCGGATAAATCGCGTTGCGGCAGCCACTTGCCGGTCTTCTATCGCCAGAACCTCCGTGGAGCGCCGCGAGACAATGCCGCTGGGTTTTACGAAAATATCTCCGAGGGAAATCCTGTCACCCGCCATCATTCGGGACAATAAAACGGCTGCTTCATAGCCAATTCTTTCGGCATTTGGCGCTACGCTGGAAAGGGGCGGGGTGGACAAATTGCAGAGAACCTCGTCATTATCAACTCCAATAACCGCAATATCGTCAGGCAAAGCCACGTCAATACTGCGGCAGGCATCCAGTATTTGCTGTCCACGCATGTCGTTACAGGCCATTAATCCAATGGGTTTAGGCAATTCTTTGATCCAATCCACGAGCACATTGCCATCCTGCAGGCCTAGGCCTTCATACTGGGCGGTATCGGCGTTCCTGGGGTGAGTTCTCCCGGCATAAACATGGCAGCGCAAACCCGCTTCTTCGACAAGACCAACAAAAGTTTCCCTGCGTTCATCTGAATAATCCGCGCCGTTGAAGCCACAGTAGGCAAAATGGCGAAACCCTCGCTCTTTTAAGTGTTCAAAACACAGGCGTGAAACTTCAGAATTATTGGTCAGGATTTGTGGTGCGTTCGTTGATGTCCCGACGCGTCGCAAATAAACCACCGGCACTTTTAAACGCTTGATAACGCCAACGATATCGTCGTTTTCAAGCCGCGAAATGATGCCTTCACCCTTCCAGGTTTTTAACCATTCGGGAGTGCTGTCGCAAAGGTTCAGGTCCTGGAAGAAAACGGACCAGCGTTCATGCTCCCGGACGAACCTAGCTACCCCGGAAAGGACCCCTCGGCCGTACGCCCGGGACGACTCTACCAACAATGCCACACGTTGGCGTTTGACAAACTTAACAATTTTCTTCATCTTGGGTGTGTTAAGAATCTCACAATCTGCAAACATTGCAATGACGCAAAACGTGAAAGGTTGTTGCCGGTCGAGAATAGAGATCGCCTTTATCTCTGGCTTTGTCTATGGCTGTGGCTGTTTCACCAAATGAAGAGGCGCGAAAAATTAGAAGGTTTTATCGGGCAGCGCCTCGCGGTGGTGCCGCGCCCAATCATGGCTACGGCCCTGCATCATCCGCTGTTAAAGTGCTTATTGCCGACGGATGCCGGCTGTTATCCAAAGGCCACGGGGCACACATGTGTGCGGCCCAGGGGTTGTCCAGAGGTTATTTTTATCTACTGCACTGAAGGCACGGGATGGTGCGAAATTGCGGGGCGCCGCCACCAGATTAGCAAGGATCAATTGCTGGTCATCAACGCCAATACTCCCCACGCCTATGGCACTTTTACAAAATCGCCATGGACAATTTACTGGTTCCATGTGGTGGGTTCGAATGTGCCCATTTACCTTGAGCAGCTCGGCGTTTCCAACGAAAAGCCGGTGGTCTCGCTGGGCGGAGATGTCCAGCTGCTTTCGTTATTTGAAGACGTGCTGGAGGGATTGCAGCATGGATTTACGCCCATCCATATGATTTATGCGGCTCATTCCCTGGCTCATTTAATGGGCCTGATTTTGCGTCACAAAGAAGAGTTTTGGCACGGTGAAACCAGCGCCCGGGAACGCATTGAGAAGAGCATTCAATTTATGAAAAGCCATCTGCGTGAGCCTTTAAATATCGCCACACTTACCTCACTGGTAAATCTTTCGCGTTCGCATTACACCACGCTGTTCCGTCGGGTGACCGGTTACGCGCCTCTGAATTACCTGAACCATTTGCGGATGCAGCGGGCAGTGGAGTTGCTTAATTCCACCAATTGGCCAATCAAACAAATCAGCGAACATCTCGGTTTTTCCGATCAATTTTATTTTTCCCGGGCATTTACAAAGATGTATGACCATTCACCATCCGAACATCGCCAACGCTATGGAGACTAATTTCTAGAAAATGCTATGAACGATAAACTCAAGTCAATTGTCCATGCACATCATTGCAATGTCCATTCCCGTTTTGGGGGGGCTGTGACAACTTAAGATGTTCCGGATAATAGCCAAACGAATTTAGAATATCATTACCAGTGCAGAATCGATTCGAATGATTACAGCAACACAAACAGAAACTTCGACTCTAAAGGCCGACTATAACCTTGGTTATATTTGGCTCATTTCGGTGGTTGCCGCCATGGGAGGGTTGTTGTTTGGCTGGGATTGGGTTGTGATTGGCGGGGCGAAGCCTTTTTTCCAAAGATATTTCAATTTAACCAGTGAAGCGCAAATTGGATGGGCAAATAGCTGTGCGCTGATTGGATGTTTGGTTGGAGCGATTACGGCAGGAGCATTGAGCGACAAGTTCGGACGAAAAAAACTTTTGGTCTTTGCTGCGCTGCTTTTTGCCGGAACTTCACTGGGCAATGCCTTTGCGCCCAACTTTACCAGTTTTATTGCCTGGAGAATTTTGGGCGGAGTGGCGATCGGCCTCGCCTCGAATCTTTCCCCGATGTACATCTCCGAGGCAGCGCCGGCCCAGATGCGCGGCAAACTGGTCGCCATCAATCAACTCACGGTTGTCATTGGTATTTTATTTGCGCAATACCTTAATTGGTTTCTGGTGCGCAATCTTCCTGCCGGCGCAACGGATGATTTTATCCGCAATTCGTGGTTCGGGCAGCAGGGCTGGCGGTGGATGTTTGGCCTAACGGCGATACCGTCTGTGTTGTTCTTTCTGGGGATGTTACTTGTCCCGGAAAGCCCCCGCTGGCTGGCAAAAAATGGCCAGAGTGAAGCTGCTCATGGCATTCTGGAAAAAATCGGCGGCGCGGAATATGCCAATGCGGCTACGGCGGAAATTCGAACCACGCTGGAAAAAGAAGAAATCCAGCATGTTCGTTTTGCGGATCTGTTAGATCCTCGGATGCGCAAGGTATTGGTCCTGGGCATTGTGCTGGCAGTGTTTCAACAATGGTGCGGTATCAATGTCATTTTCAATTATGCCGAGGAAATTTTCCACGCGGCCGGTTATGACATTTCATCCGTGCTTAAGAACATTGCCTGGACCGGTTCGGTCAATCTTGTCTTTACAATCTTTGCGTTGGGAATCGTGGACAAGGGCGGACGGCGTGGGTTGATGCTTTTTGGTTCGGCGGCGCTGGCTATTATTTATACGGCTATGGGGGCTTTTTATTTTATGGGCGTCAAAGGATTGCCGCTGTTGTTGCTCGTGCTTGGCGCTATCGGTTGTTACGCGGTGTCTCTTGCGCCGGTGACATGGGTAGTTATATCCGAAATTTTCCCCAACCGCATTCGCGGCGCGGCTATGGCCGTGGCGGTTTCGTCGCTTTGGATTGCGTGCTTTTTGCTGACCTTAACATTCCCATACCTAAATGGGACACTCGGGTCCGCGGGAACTTTCTGGCTCTATGCCGGAATCAGTGTTGCCGGTTTTATCTTTGTAAAGTTTCAGTTGCCGGAAACGAAAGGCAAAACACTCGAGCAGATTGAGCGTGAATTGGTGGATTAAGAGTTTTGCATGAATCGAACGAAAAATTTTAAATGGCCGGCTGGACGCGAAAAAGTTGTCCGCGCCCATTCCTCCAACGGCGGTTCCAAGAGGGATGCCGTGCAGGTGTGGCTGGAGGAACTGGTCATTCCGACGTATTTGCCGGCGCTGCCTGATAAGAATCCGATGTTTCTCGAAAAGCGGGTCTATCAGGGAAGCAGTG
>JASHZU010000490.1 GCA_030042375.1 Verrucomicrobiia bacterium | reverse complement strand
ATTTTATCCTGTTTCGACATAAAAGGCGTGTCACGATTTTTCGTGACACAGTTAAGTTCGTTCCCGAAATCCTTTTGGTCAATGGAAATTAATGCGCAGTTCCTCCCGGTCGTATTTTGCCGTACGCTCAATCGGGGGCATAGACGAAAAGCTAACTGGAATCTTCTTGGAAATCAGCACAAATTGAAAGGTCCGTTCCTTCAGCATTCCTTCAAAGGAGCCTTTACATTTCCCGATGGTTAAAGTGTGGCCGGCGTCGTCCCAATGGAAGTGGATTTGGGCAAACGCCCCTTTTTCGTACTTGTAGGTAGAACCGTCATCTTCATAAAGCGTGAAATCGCCATCGGCCCCGGCATAAATGAAAATGGTG
The DNA here is from genome assembly GCA_030042375.1 of Verrucomicrobiia bacterium. The sequence continues at coordinate 4,239 of JASHZU010000490.1, read as the reverse complement.
AGCGGATCAGCAGTTTTCTCGCCGATATACTGGATTTCTGGACCGAACGGGACAATGGAACCCGCGCGGATAAAGATTGGAATTGCATCAAACGGCGCCGGCGCATCGATGGTTTGCCCCGGGCCAAAATGCCCGCCGCTCCAAAAGTCATACCAGCCACCTTTAGTCTGCGGCAGGTAAACCAGACGATGCCGCGTCTGGTAAGCCGTCACTGGATTCACCAGGAAGGCCGGGCCAAACATATATTCATCGCCAATATTGAAAACATTGGTGTCCGACTGGAAATCCATCACCAATGCGCGCATGAGCGTGCGCCCGTTTTGAGTCACGCCGCCAGCTAGCGAATAAACGTAGGGCAGCAACCGATAGCGTAACCGGTCAAATTTCAACTGTGCCGCATAGGTGGGGCTGGAATCGCCGCCGAATTCCCACATTTCGCGGTTCGGGAATTCGCCGTGGACACGAAGCAACGGAACAAATGTGCAAAATTCAAACCAGCGCGCATTCAGCTCACACCACTCGTCAAAATCCCTGCCGCTCGAAAACCACGATGGCACTGAGAAACCGCCGCTATCCATCGTCCAATAGGGCATTCCGGAAAGGCAGAAGCCCAGGCCGGCGGTAATCTGCGCCCGCATGGCGCTCCATGTCGAAGACGTGTCACCAGACCAGACTACCGCGGCGTAGCGTTGCATTCCGGCAAATCCCGAGCGTGTCAAAATAAAGACACGCTGGTCCGGTCTCTTTTTTCTTTGGCCTTCATAAATACCCTCGCTATTTGCGAGCGGATAGGCATTCAACATGGCTGCGCCGGTACCGAGGAAGTTGGGGTGCAAGTGTGTTCGCTGGCCGTCCAGCGTCGGCGTCGGCAACATGTCGGGTTCGCTCGCATCCATCCACCAGCCATCAACGCCCTTGCTGAACAGTTTTTCATCAATTTGCGACCAGAACAACTTTCGCGCGGCGGGGTTGAAGGCGTCGTAAAACGTGTCCGGATGGCCAATCCAGTCAACAATATCGTACGCGAGATTTTCTTCATAAAGAAAATGGTGTGCGCGCATGATTTCAAAGTTGGTCGTGCCGGCGTAAAATTTCGGCCAGACGGAAATTGTGAGGTGCGCATGGTATTTATCGTGAATCTCCCGAATCCAGCCATCGGGATCGGGAAAGCGCGCTGGATCAAATTCATGAGAGCCCCACTGGTCTTCCCTCCAGTAAAACCAGTCCTGGACGATATTGTCTATCGGCACGCCCAGAGAGCGATACTTGGCGAGCACATCCAAACTTTCCTGCTGGGTTTTATAACGTTGCCGGCTTTGCCAGAAACCAAAAATCCATTCGGGCATCATCGGCACCGGACCGGTAATTTGGCGGTAACCTGCAATCACTTTGTCCAATTCCGGCCCATAGATGAAATAATAATCAATCCCCTGGCCGACTTCCGACCACAGCGACGTGTCTGGATTGTGCGACGGTGTTTTCCACAGCAGCTTCACCGTTTCCATTCCTTGTTCCTTCGTCCATTCCATTTTTAGGTGATAACTCTGCCCTGCCTGGAAATGCACGCGGGCGACGCTCCACCACGGTAACCAGCCTTGCCGCCAGTGTGAAATGACCAGTTGGCCATCCACCCAGAGCCTGAGGCCGTTGTTGAAAAACGTTTCCAATAGATAATCGCCAGTCTCGTTCGGCACGACATCGCCTTCCCAGCGAATACTGACATCACCGGTTCCCGTGAAACTGGGAAAAATGAGTTGATTTGCGTTGGTCGCCCCGGTGGGGACGGCAATATCTATTACCGGGTCCACACGTTTGCCGACGAACTGTTCAAAATTCTCACCGGCAAAATAGGAACCAGTCAAACCGCCGGGTTTTCCATCGGCGCCAAACAATTGAGATGGGGGGATCGGTTCTGCCTCGCGCAAATCGCCGAAGCGAGTATAGGAAGTGTTGTCCCACAAAATTCCGTAGCCACGGCTGGAAACCAGAAATGGAATGTCCACGGTGCCATTGTGCTGCCAGAGGTCAAGGTCGTAGCCCTTGAGATCCATCAAACCCAACTGTTGTTGTCCCAGGCCAAATAACGCCTCACCGTCGTTTGCCGTCCATTGCTGGCGCACGTGAAAAGTCCTGTCTCCCTGGACGAAAACCGGCGTCATCTCGTGTGCGTCTTTCTTTTCAGCGAGAACCAACCGGCCATTGGAGTTAAAAAATGAAACTGCGCCGGAGGCCAAGTCAACATCCACCAGCAATTTGTCGGTCGTTAAAACACCTTCGCCATTCCCGGTTTTGAATGACCAATCGGTTTTGGCATCGCGCCGGTCACCGGCGGCGAGGCTTTTGCGCGAAAAAAAAGATTCATCCGGCGACCAGGCAACGTGAATGACGTCATCCGCACAAACTTCCAACCTCAAAAAATCATCGCCAATCGGAATAAGAACGCCGTCTTTTAATCGTTCTGGCCCGTGGGACGCGGCGCGAGCGGTTAAACAGCCTGCCACAATAATAATACCAAGCGAGAAAAGTAAACGGGTTAGTCTTGCAGCAATGAACATGATTGTGGCGTGAATATCAGCGCCCAATCCGCCTGTCAAGAAACGCCCTGTCGCTAAAATTGAGGACAACGAAGACGGCGCATTAGCGTGACATAAGGCACAGGGCGCGTATTTTTAGTTTGCACGTTATGATGCGCCCCCCCGGAATGATGAAAGACATGAAATGGGCTGTCTTATCTGTCCTGCTTACGTTTGGTGGACATTGCGCCGCTTATACGAACTTCGAAACGGCCGTTTATATTCCTGTAAATGTCGTGGGCAGTTTTCAAAATCCGCAAAAACTCCAGGACGAATGGAATCTTATCAGCAGCCAGTTGAAGGTGGACAAGGTTTATATCGAAGTTCAGCGCGACCGCCAGACAAACAGCGACGCACTGCTCGAACAGGTCAAAAAATTCTTCGTGGACCGTGGCGTGCGTGTGGCCGGCGGGATGGCATTGTCCGATGGCAGCATCGGCGGACAGTTCAAATCGTTTTGTTACACTGATCCCAACGACCGTGCGTTTATAAAAAGCGCCGCTGAACTGGCCGCCCGACACTTCGATGAGATCATCCAGGATGATTTCTTCTTTAATTCTACGAAAAATGACTCAGACATCGCGGCCAAGGGAAAGAAAAGCTGGACGCAATTCCGCCTGCAACTCATGGACGCGGCGGCGGAGGATTTGATTATCAAACCGGCGCGCCAGGTAAATCCCCGGGTCAAGCTGATTATCAAGTTTCCCAACTGGTATGAACATTTTCAGGGATCAGGCTATGACCTGGAGAAGGAGCCAAAGTTATTTGACGGCATCTATACCGGAACGGAAACGCGCGATCCCGTGATGACCGACCAGCATTTGCAGCAATACGAAAGCTACGAAATCGTCCGTTATTTCGATAACATCGCGCCGGGACGCAACGGCGGCGGCTGGGTTGACACTTATAGCATCCGCTACCTTGACCGCTACGCCGAGCAGTTATGGGACACGATGTTTGCCAAAGCGCATCAAATGATGCTCTTCGAATGGTCAGCCATGACCCGTCCTGTCGAACCAGGTGATCGAACGGAGTGGGAAAACCTGCACACCAGTTTCAACTATCAGCAAATGCTCGCCTCATTCCAAACCAAACACGCCGACGGATTATTGGAGCCGACGATGGCGCGAGTCGCCGGTTATTCCCTGGAGCAGGTGGATCCGTTGGTTGGCCTCCTTGGCAATCCTATCGGCATCGCCAGCTACAAGCCATATCAATCTACTGGCGAGGATTTCCTGCACAATTATCTGGGTATGATTGGTATTCCAATTGACCTGCACCCTAATTTCCCCACCAATGCGGACCTGGTTTTATTAACCGAATCGGCAAAATTCGATCCCAACATTGTTGCCAAGATCGAAAACCAATTGCGCGCGGGCAAATCAGTGATCATCACGTCCGGCCTGTTGCGCGCTTTGCAGGGCCATGGCATCGAAGACATTATCGAAGCACAATGCACCGACCGGAAAGTCCTGGCACACAAGTTTTCCAGCGGCTTTGGCGCAGGCAACGCTTCCGGGCTCGATGGCGGGACCAACGACGATATTTTATTCCCGCAAGTTGTTTTCCTGACTAACGAGGCGTGGTCGCTCGTCCGCGCGGAAGCAAATGGCAACGCTTTTCCGCTATTACTCATGGACCGTTATTCCAAAGGCGTGCTTTATAT
>JASHZU010000489.1 GCA_030042375.1 Verrucomicrobiia bacterium | reverse complement strand
AGGGGGTCCTCCCTCAAAAACGACCCAGCCCAGAAAGCAAACAGCAAGTAAACTCGGCAATGCAGGTAACAGAAAAAAACACGAAACGATTAAAAGCGAAATGGGAATCTTCTGAACCCTGGGAACGGCTAAATAGACGCCGCTTATGGTGCGCGCCTTTTGCGGCTCTGCATTCTCTAATGGCGTCTCGTCTATCGCGCATATCGTTGCATCGTCGGGATATTTTGCACCGCAATAGGAGCATCGCTTCATAGGTTTATGCGTTCACACTTCGTCGCCTACCGTAAAAAAACTGAGCTACCACGCTCAGAAAATCAAGGCAACAAACCGACCACGACATTTCCTTCCAGGCTCCAAGCATGGCCAGTGATAGCCGCTTAGGAAACGGCTACATGGACGAACACGGATGCAGGGGCTTTCGGTAGAAAGCCAGATTCTTTTATTTCCAAAGTCTGCAGCACTCTGCCGAGACGTCGCTACGCCGGACCCGAAACTGCCCCCACCAATTGCGGTATTTACTACCTTCCGTTTTTGTGCCGAGGCGTGATGTAATGGGCCAATATGAAAATTATAAATTTTTGAATTTTGAGTTATGAATTCAATACAAAGAAGGCCATACCAGCAAGCTGCGCTGGATGAATTTATTGATGGGGACAATCGGTTTTGGACGTTGTTGTGGGAGCGGCAGGCGGGGAAATCCACGGCGCTGGCGGATTTCGCACTCTATGAAATGTTCCGATATCGGAATCGGACGGTGATTTATGGCAGCGCGTCGTTGCTATTGGCGCAGGAAATCACGCTCAAGACGGCGATCCGGGCCAACCAGACCATCTCGCAAGCGGTGGAAGGGGACGCGGCGGCGCTGAAACAATTTGCTGATACGGCACAATCCGCGATTGATGCGCAGAGCCAAAATCCGCCGAAACCGCGAGCGAGTGTGGCGTCGTTTCTCAATCGGCTCCCGGCAAAGAGAGATCTGAAGCCCTGCCAGACATTTAAACATCTGGCGAATTTCCAGTGTCCGGCGGGCCACGATATTTCGGAGGCTGTGCCGATCCTGCGGGCGGCCAAAGGCGCGCGGTCGAAAGTCCAATTCAAAACGTTCGACGCCTCGACGGGCAAAGAAATCATCGGCGGCAGCGGCGCGAGCACGAAAAATATTTCTGCCGCCGGGTTCACGGAGTTGTTTTCCCAACAGCGGCTTGAATTTCGCGTCTATCACTCGTCCACGAGCTATTCCCGCACGAAGGTGATTGCGCCGAACATTGCCACGGCGCGGTCGTGGTCGGGCACGGTGTTGCTGGATGAAGTCGCGTTCATTCGCAATTTCCGCGAGCTGGTCACGGCGCTGCTACCGGTCATTTCCACAGACAAACAGTTCAAGCTCATCCTCTCGACCACGCCGCCGGAGTTTGACGATACGCATTATTCGTTTGAATTGCTTGCGCTGCCGGCAGGCGTAGAATTCAAGGCCAATGCCGAAGGGAACTGGTACACGTCGGAATCGGGCATCCGTGTCCATCGGGCGGATGCGTTTGATACGGCGCTGGCGGGCAAACGCATCTTCGATCTCAAAACCGGCGCGGAAATCTCGCCGACGGAGGCGTTCAATCGCGCGCCGAACAAGGACGGTCATCGCATCGCCCATTGGCTGACGTGGATGCGCGGCGGGAGCGCAGCGTGTGATTTGTTGCGGTTGAGGACGGCACAAGAGCGAGGTGCTGGTGGGCGGCAAGCTGCCGCTGGCCCTCTTTGCCAGAATTTTCAAATCAATAGCGATGTGGATATGGTGACGGGGTTGAATTGGCTGGCGGGGCATATCGGCGGAACCCTCACCTCACCCTTACCCGCTCCCCTCCCATCGGATGGGAGCGGAGAGGGAACAGGCTTTGGACATAACCCGGACAATGCCAGGCCATTGGCTGGCCGCCGATCCAGTAGCGTCATCTCAAATGTCAAAATCGGCCTCGGTTTCGACGTGGCGACCACCACGAAGGGCAAATCGAATCCGAGCGTGGTTTCCATCATGGAAGAGCATGGGCCGGAATGGGTGGTGCGGGCGCGGTTTATCTGGAAAACGAGAGACCCGGAAATCGCCAACCAGCGCATTCATTCGATATTGGATGTTCTGGAACGGCGCGGGATCCGGCCACGGGCGCTGGCGCAGGACGCCACGAATGAGCGCTATTATGCGGAGCAAAATCGCCGGCATTTTCGCGCGCGGGTTCCGGTCATTCTCGTGGTGGCGTCGCAGGCGGTGGATAAACCGGGTTTGGAAAAGCCGACCAACTGGAAGGAATATCTGGGCCATCAATTGGTCGCCAAACTGGATGACAATAACCTGACGCTGCCGCCGGATGAGTACACGCGCACGGATTATCGGCTGGTGATGAAGGACCGCGGGAGGTTTGTGTGCGAGCCAAACGACCAGGGGATGCACGGGGATTGTTTCGACGCGGACAAATTGGCCGGCCATGCGCTCACGGCGACATCGAGCCGGAGGACGATTGTGCCGCCGAATCCACAGGTAATACTCGCAAGCCCACTCGGTTAGATATGAAAAAAGTTACAAGCATCCTGGATGGCGTAGCGGCTTTCGGCAGAAAGCCGCATTCTCTTGTTCCTGGATTTACGGCACTCTGCCGAGACGCCGCTACGCGTCCAAGACCTTGTGGCGGTTCGAACGATTCAGAGAAAGGGCATTTTTTTGAGGCTGAAATGCCATCGGCTCACTTAATAAAATCTTTTCATCCGGCGGCACATCGGTATGTTTTATCCATGCAACGAGGAACCGTTCGCAGGACTAAGATAATTTCCACGCTCGGCCCGGCCACTGACTCTGCCGAAATGATCGGCAAGCTGATTGACGCGGGCGTCAACATCTTCCGGCTCAATATGTCGCACGCGCCGCACGATTGGGTGCGCCGCGTCGTCAAAGACATCCGCGCGCAATCCGCCGCGCGCAAAAAATTCACCGGCATTTTGATGGACACGCAAGGCCCGGCCATCCGCACGGGCGACATCGCCTCGCCGCTGGATTTGAAGCCGGGACAAAAATTCACGCTCACCGTCCGCGGTGAAAAAGATTTGGAAGAACATTCCGTGGACGTGAATTACGAAAATTTTGTCAACGACATTAGCGTCGGCGACGTGGTGCTGCTCGACAACGGCGCGATTGAAATGAAAGTGCTCGCCAAAGACGGCAACAAGGTCGAGTGCGAAGTGCTCACCGCCGGCACACTCGGCAGCCGCCGTCACATCAATTTGCCCGGCGTCAAAGTTTCGCTGCCCGCGCTCACAGCCAAAGACATCAAGGACGT
>JASHZU010000488.1 GCA_030042375.1 Verrucomicrobiia bacterium | reverse complement strand
CCGCGGTGCTCCAGGCGAAGCGGCGGCCGCCCTGCCCGAATTTCCAGCGCGAAACCAGCAGGCCGAGATAGAACAGCCAGATGAAAATGGAATAATCGAGCAGCGGGTCGCTCTTGAACCAGACGCCGTATTTTTGTTTGAGCAGGAACGGGCTGACGGCCAGGCCGGCGGTGAAAAGGACAATGCCGCAGAGCAAGAGGCCGTTCATCACGCGCTCGAGGCGCTGGATGGGCGGGAGCAGGGAAAGAATCGCCCGGAGCTTATGGATTTTTAAATCATGTTCCTCGGTTAAAAACATGAGCGCGGCGACGGCACTGAGGCCAAAGGCACCGATCGCGAGAAAAATCAACGCGGCATGCAGGCTGGTCAGGCCGTTGGAAAAATTGGGTTGCGCCGCATGCGGAGGATCCAGGGCGGGCATCAACGCAAAGACGCCCATGCAGAAAAGGAGATGCGATGCGAACGCCCCAAGAAACCGCAAGCGCGGGAAAATCCCGAGGACCAGATAAGCGCCGGCAATAGCCCAGGCAATGAAGAGAGTCGCCTCGTAAAGATTGTTCACCGGGCAGGCATTGATGGAAAAGCCGCGTTTGACCATGGCTGTGGTATGCAGGATGAAGGCGGCGAGCAGCAGCAAATAATTCGCGCGGTCGTCCGTGCGAAAACCTTTTCGCCACAGGAAAACCGAGTATGCCGAACTCAAACCGTAAACAATCACGGCGAGCAGGAAAAAGTGCCTGTCGGTGAGCCAAGTCACCTTAACAGGTTAATTCAGATCGGCACGCGGGCAAGCGACAATTCTCCGAGGGGCGACCAGGTTTTGACCTCCGTCGGGCGGGAGCTTTTCAGCAGAGCGCTCCAGTTGAAGTCGCAATACGGCTTGTCGCGGAAGATTTTTAGGTAACGCTCCGGCAGGCGTTCCAGGACCAGCTTCAGTTCGTCTTCATGCCGGGCGTTGCGCACCGAGTAGCCAATGCTTTTGTTTTTGCGCCCGCCAAAGAGGATTTCCGGCTGCTTCGTTTCCAGGCCCAGGAAATCGAACATTGCCTGGATTTTCCCCGCATCGTTCAAATGCTGCGGGGAATCCAGCGTAAAACAACGGTCTTGCAGATTGTGTTTAGCCACGAAATTCATGGCGCGATTTTCGATTTCAATCCATTGGACGAGGTACCATTGGAAGAGAGTCAGCTTTTCGCCCGCAAAATGTTGGAAGATTTGCTCATTGCCGGTCAGCGCCCAGGCGAAATGGCGTTTGCCATCGCCGCCTTTGTAAAAGTGAAACGGCGCGCGGACGCGCCGGCGCCATTCCTCGCGATAAGCCTCACTGGCGGCCACTTTCAGCGGGTTGCGAACGAGGTGGACGAGTTGCAGGTTGGGAAAGACATCCAGCGCGGCCACCCAGGCCGATTTCAAAAACGCGTGGCTGGATTCCACATAGGCCACGCCGGGAAGTTTTTCGATGTAACGGCGTTTCTTTTCCAGGCGTGTGCGGATTTTTTCAGTGTGCCCCGCATAGGCGTCATAAATCGCAGGGCCAAACATCGTGGGATTGCCGAAATCAAAAAATGTCTCGTGCCGGCAATCGCAATGGGAGGCATTAAGCCGGAAGAGATTCCGGAGATAGAGCGTGCCCGTGCGCGCTTCCGCCAGGGTAAAAATAATTTTTTTCATGCGGCGAGTTTTTTGTGAACGCAAACAACTTCGACGGGGTCGGGAATTTCCGGGGAAAAGATGGTGGTCAATTTGCGGTCAAAGACCGAAAAGCCCAGTCGCGAATAGACCGTCTCAGGCCGGCGTCCCGGCCAGGAAAAAAACGCGCCGTAACAATTCGGTATGCCGGCGCGGTCCAGTTGCTCCTCGTAAGCGTGCCATAAGCGCATGCCCAGGTCGCGGCCGCGATACGATTTTTCGAGATTTAGATGCAGATGCGCTGCATTTTCCGGGTGCCGGGGCTGTTCGCGATAACCATTCATGAGCAGCCAGCGGATGAACTGGCGCGTGCGCGGATGCCGCGAATAACAGCCGGCCGCGGCGCGGGTAATCATCTTCATCGTGGTTTGAAAACCCGCATACAGCAACGTGTAGTTGAAGTTTGGTGAAACGGAGCCGAGCAAATAGCCGACGACTTTGCCGCCGGAATCCGCCACCCATGCCCAATCCGCGCCATAATCGAGATAGGGCGCGGCGAACAAGTCTGCGAAGATCTCGCGGTCGGTGAAAATGGTTTCGATGGGATTGCCCAGGAAGCCGGTATCGCAGCAAATGCGGCGGATGGCGGGACGGTCTTTCGGCTGGTAAGGGCGGATAATAATGTTTTCCCTGGCGCGACGGGCGCCGTGGCCGTTTAAAAAATGGTCTTTGAACGTGACTCCATTTCTATATTCGTTCGCAAGCAAACTGGTCATTTTTCCTCCATAGTTCCGGTGTTCCGGTTTGGGCCGTCTTGGGGCGGCGCAAATAAACATCGCCTATTTTTAAATTTATGCCAGTAACAATGTTGTAACATTTGCAAAAAAAGGACGGTCATGGTTCGCGATAAAATCGGGAATTCGCGTGACAATTGTTTCGGAGTGGTTATATTCCTTGTTCTAGCCGACCCTATCGTCTAGCGGTTAGGACACCACCCTTTCACGGTGGATGCACGGGTTCGATTCCCGTTAGGGTCGCCAATTAATTTCCTCTTCCTGATGGCATCCCCGTTTCGTCCGGCCACTTAAACGGTTATTGTATCAGTAAACGCAAAGCGTTATCTCTTTCCGGACATGTCAAGAAAAGTGGCCATTTTGTTATATGAAAACGACAACTATCCCCAGGGGGCTTATCATTTTATCTGGTCGTTGTGCGAGGTCTGGCGGGAACAGGGAATTGAAATTGAAATCCTGAAAGGAACCAAAAAAATCATCGAAGCCGACCTGCTCATTCCTCACCTGGACACGACCATCCTGCCCCGGGCTTATATTGATTTTTTCCAGAACTATCGGCGGGTGGCGAACCGGAGCCTTCATGATATCTCCAAGCGAGCCATCAGCCGGAATCTTTTGGCGCGGGAAGACGCTTATGATGGCCCGGTTATTGTGAAAACCGATTTTAACAGCGGGGGCATATCCGATTTCAATTTTGAAGGTCCCCGAATTTCTTTTTCCTCACGAAGAAAGAAACGTTTTTGGAGCAAGCTGTTTGGAGCCAAACAGCCGGCCGCAGGTCCCAACTGGGAAAAAGTGAACTCCCTGGATCCTGCGGATTACCAGGTTTTTCCTTCTTTAAAAGAAGTGCCGGAGCCGGTTTTTCTAAATAAATGGCTGGTCGTGGAACGCTTCCTGCCCGAATTTGAAAACGGAATTTATTATTTGCGCGTCTATAAATTTTTTGGTGACCGTGCCCTTTGCGTCCGTGTGGGATCGCCCCGGCCCGTCGTGAAGCAGGGCGATATTGTCAGCCGCGAAGAGATTTCGATTCCTGATGAAATTGTCGCGGCGCGCCGCGAGCTGGGAATGGACTTCGGCAAATTTGACTTCGTGATTCACCAGGGGAAAGTGGTTTTGTTTGACGTCAA
>JASHZU010000487.1 GCA_030042375.1 Verrucomicrobiia bacterium | reverse complement strand
AGAACATTTCCGTCGGCGGATGACGCGATATATTGCCACCAGCCATTGCTGGATGTTAGTGTCAAATTCCATGTGTCACCAAAGTTAGTTGAGACATAAACCTGGTCATAAAGCTGAGGTTGAGTGCCATAAGTACTGGCAGTTACCGCCAGCACCAGCTTGTTTCCGTCGGCTGAGGAAGCAATGTATTGCGATGGACTGGCAAACGAAGCAATAAACGGAACATTGGTATCTTGAACCCATGTGGTGCCTGAATTCGTTGAACGAAAAGATTCGCCTCCGACCGCGAACATTTTCTTCCCATCTGCGGACGTTGCCACGTCGAACATATTATTAATATAATTCGTCGTCCAGCTGGTACCACCATTAGTCGAACAAAAAATCCCGCCTATGTCCGAGGCATCGGCAAAGCTCGGCGCCGCTGCCACGAGAGTGCGCCCGTCTGCGGATGATGCGACGGAACCCCAATATATATCCGGCAAATTATTGGTCATCCATGTGGCGCCAGAATTGGTGGAAATATAAAGTCCCCCGGGACCGCTGGCCGACCAATAAGCAGCCGCCGCGAATAAATGGGTTCCGTCTGCGGACGAGGCCACCGAGGTCCAATATTCATTTGTAGCGATGGTAATCTTCCAGGTAGTCCCTGAGTTCGTAGAGAGATAAAGCGGGCCTCCACCAGTGTTCCCGCCGGCTCCCGCAATGACATTACTGCCGTTGGCCGAGCAGGCGATGCATGTCCAGCTATTGGTCGGCGAGCCGGTGCTGGTCCATCTCTGCGCAGATGCCGTCAGGGCCATTGTCAGGCCCATGATTATCAGAAGCAGCGTTTTCACGGGCGAATGGGCAGCGTCTTCTGTGCCAGTGATTTACGCTGATTTTCCAGCAAATTGTGATTGGCGCGATGACGTTCCAATTGCGGAATATCAAGTCGCAAAACTGCACCGATTTGCCCTTTACAAAAAATTAATCCTTTGTAAAAGTTAAATGAATGGGCTGGAGAAGGCTCAGGAAAAGACCTGCACTTTTACACAGGGAGGGTTTGGAAAGCGACAGGCTCAATTACGGAGTCATTATGCCATACCAAAATAACTTCATTCACTTCATCCCTCGTGGAATAGTTTATTTTCATCAACGGCTGAGCCAGCGATGGGGCGCGGCGATCGGTTTGTTGATTTTATGTCTGGCTCCATTGGCCCGCGGCCAGGCATTGTCTTCCGTAACTTACACGGGGTCTGCCGGCGGAGTGATCGGCAATAATCCGTTTAGCGGGCAAGATATCGACGCGCCGGGAACAGCTACTGGCATGGTGAACGATGGGGCGTGTTCAGGCACAGCCACGTTATCGTTGATTGGGGGATCTCCAAACGAAATCGAGGCCACTGCCAATGGGCTCGGGATGAGCGAATATTTCTACATCAACGCCGGCGGGAGCATTAACGGCTCGTTCGTAGTCGAGGGCGCCAGCCCGATGCAAGTGCCGATCGTCTTTCTGGCCTCGGGAACGGCATCCGGAAACGATGGCATCTACGTGGAATCCCAGGCGAGCTTCGGCGCCGAGGATGAGATCGGCCCGATTGTTAGCGGCGATGCAAATTACGCAAACTCGTCCTTCTCACTCAATCAATCGGTGCTAATCCCCGCTACGGTTATCGTGTACGTGTCGGTCAATGCGTCTGCCCAGGTCACTACGGGAAATTACGGGCAATCAAGCTATCCACCGGTGAGCGGGAGTGCGAATGCCACTGTGGACCCGCAAATTTATATCGATCCGGCGTTCCTGGCCACCAACTCGAACTATTATATCGAGTTTGCCCCGGACTATTTCTTTTCCGCAGCGAACATCGCTTCTTTCCAGGTGGCTTCCGGCACGAACCTGGTCATCAACGCCACCAACGGGATCCCGGGTACGATGTATAGTGTCATGACCACCACAAATGTGGCGTTGCCGCTCAGTCAATGGAAAGTGGTCAGCACAAATAATCTTTGGCGGGTGCTGGGGGCGGCAACGATCACCGCGACCAATGCCGTGAGCCCGGCCGCCCGGCAACAATTTTTCGTTCTAAAGATGCAGTAAAGAGTTCCGATTTGAATCAGGCCATGCTCGTGATGACAGCTTCGAAGCGGTAGCCGTCTGGATCAAAAACAAATGCGGCGTAATAATGCGGGCTGTACTCGGAATGGATTTCCTGCGCGCCGTTGTCCTTGGCATCATGCACGAGCCGCAAGATTAGAAAAAGACAGCGAAAGATGCTCACGGAAGCAAAGAGTTAATCCTCAAAACACCTGTGTTTTCCAAAATGTTTTATTGCAAAATTGCTAATTTTGAGTAAAAAATAACGGACGACGGCGTTTCGTTGGTTAATGACTAATAACACAATGCAGCAACAGGAAGAGAAACGGCGCGTGCAAGGAGCAATTTCCGCACCGCCGGCACAGGGACTTTATGACCCGCAATTCGAGCATGATGCGTGCGGGCTGGGCTTTGTCGTTCATATGAAGGGCAAAAAGACCCATCAAATGGTGACCGACGCCCTGAAAATCCTGGTGCATCTGGACCATCGCGGCGCGTGCGGTTGCGAAACCAACACGGGCGACGGCGCGGGCATCCTCATCCAGGTGCCGCATGAATTTCTCGCCGCGCAAACCGAAAAGCTCGGGTTCAAACTTCCCGCGCCGGGCCAGTACGGCCTGGGCATGATTTTCCTGCCGCAGGACAAAACCGAGCGCGAGAACATCAAGCGCGAATTTGCGAAGGTGATTTCAGACGAAGGCCAGACGGTCCTGGGCTGGCGCGATGTGCCCACGGACAATTCCACGCTCGGCAAAACGGCCGTGGCCGCGGAGCCGTTCATGGCGCAGGTTTTTGTCGGCCGAAACGCCAACCTCAAGGACGAGCAGGCGTTTGAGCGGAAACTTTTTGTCATCCGCAAAATTGCCGAGCAAAAAATCCGTTATGCCGGAAAAATCCCCGGCGGAAAAATGTTTTACGTTTCCAGCCTGTCGGCACGCACATGCATTTACAAAGGCATGTTGATGTCGGCGCAGGTGGAGGAGTATTACCCGGACTTGCGCGACCCGATGGTAACGACGGCGCTGGCGCTGGTGCACTCGCGCTTTTCCACGAACACGTTCCCAAGCTGGGACCGGGCGCATCCGAATCGTTATATCGCGCACAATGGCGAAATCAATACGCTGCGAGGCAACGTCAATTGGATGCACGCGGCGCAGGCGAATTTCAAATCGCCGCTCCTGGGCGACGACATCAAAAAAATCATCCCCGTCATCAACACGGACGGCAGCGACTCAGCGCAGTTTGATAATTGCGTGGAGCTGCTTGTCATGGCCGGGCGCGAATTGCCGCATGCCATGATGATGATGATTCCCGAGCCGTGGGAAAACCATGAGAGCATGGACCCCGAACGGCGGGCGTTTTATGAATTTCATTCGTGCCTGATGGAGCCATGGGATGGCCCGGCGTCCATGGCGTTTACGGACGGCCAAATTATCGGCGCGTGCCTGGACCGCAACGGCTTGCGGCCTTCGCGCTATTATGTGACGAAAGACGACATGGTCATCATGGCGTCGGAAGCCGGCGTACTGTCGGTGCCGCCGGAGCGCGTGCTGGAAAAAGGCCGGTTGCAGCCGGGCAGGATGTTCCTCGTGGACATCAGCCAGGGCCGGATCATCGCGGACGAAGAGCTGAAGAAACGGTACGCGAGCGCGCATCCTTACAAGAAGTGGCTCGATGAGCATCATATCCTGCTCGAGAATTTGCCCGATCCGGCCAATGCCACCGCGCCGGACCATCGGAAAATTTTGCAGCGGCAGCAGGCGTTTGGTTACACGTTTGAAGATTTACGCTTCATCCTCGGCCCCATGGCCAACGATGGCGTGCAGCCGCTCGGCTCGATGGGCACGGACACGCCGCTGGCGGTGCTCTCGAACAAGCCGCAGTTGCTCTACAACTATTTCAAGCAACTGTTCGCGCAGGTGACGAACCCGCCGATCGACCCGATTCGCGAGGAAATCATTACCTCGACCGAAACGATGGTGGGCGGACGCGGCGGATTGCTGAATCCAACGCCGGAAAGCTGCGCGTTGATTAAGCTCAAGCATCCCATTCTCACGAACGAGGAATTGGAAAAATTGCGCGCGCTCGACGGAAAGCCGTTCAAAACCGTGACGGTGCCGATTTTGTTCAAAGCGGCGGAAGGCGCGAAAGGTTTGGAAACCGCGCTGGACAAATTGTTTGCCGAAGCGGACAAGGCCATTGCGGCGGGTGCGAACATTTTGATTTTGTCGGACCGCGGCATTTCGCAGGACATGGCGCCAATTCCCGCGCTGCTCGCCATTTCGGGTTTGCACCATCATCTCATCCGCGCGGGCACGCGCGGCAAGGTCGGGCTGGTGCTCGAATCGGGTGAGCCGCGCGAAGTGCATCATTTTGCGCTGCTCATCGGTTACGGCTGCAGCGCTATCAATCCATATCTCGCGTTCACAACGCTGGATGATTTGATCCAGCAGGGATTGCTCACGAACACGGACCACAAAACAGCGATTAAGAAATACATCAAAGCCGCGGTGAAGGGCGTTGTCAAAACGATGGCCAAGATGGGCATCTCGACCATCCAAAGCTATCGCGGCGCGCAGATTTTTGAAGCCGTGGGCCTCAACAGCGACGTCGTGAACAAATATTTCACGTGGACGTCATCACGCATCCAAGGCGCGGGTTTGGGCGTGATTGCCGAGGAAGCGCTCGCGCGTCATCGCATCGCGTTCCCGGACCGTCCCGCGGAAGCCACGCTCGAAGCGGGCGGCCAATATCAATGGCGCGACGGCGGGGAGTTCCATTTGTTCAATCCGCAATCGATTCATAAATTGCAGAACGCCTGCCGCCTGGGCAGTTACAAAATTTTCCAGGAATACGCCGAACTGGTGAACAACCAGGCAAAAAACCTGTGCACGTTGCGCGGGCTGCTGGAATTCAAGTTTGCCGAGAAACCGCTGCCGATTGAGGAAGTGGAATCGGTCGAGGAAATCGTGAAGCGGTTCAAGACCGGGGCGATGAGTTATGGCTCGATTTCCAAGGAAGCGCATGAGGCGCTGGCCGTGGCGATGAACCGTGTCGGCGGCAAATCTAACACTGGCGAAGGCGGCGAGGACCCGGAACGCTACGTCTGGACGAACGACAAAGGCGATTCGAAAAATTCCGCCATCAAGCAGGTCGCCAGCGGGCGGTTTGGCGTGACGAGCCATTACCTCGTCAATGCGCGCGAGTTGCAGATTAAAATGGCGCAGGGCGCCAAGCCGGGCGAAGGCGGCGAATTGCCGGGCAAGAAAGTGTATCCGCCTATCGCCAAAGTACGCGGCACGACGGCGGGCGTGGGGCTGATTTCGCCCCCGCCGCACCACGACATTTATTCGATCGAAGATTTGGCGGAGCTGATTCACGATTTGAAAAATTCAAATCGCGATGCGCGCGTGAGCGTGAAGCTCGTCGCCGAAGTGGGCGTGGGCACCATCGCCGCGGGCGTGGCCAAAGCGCACGCGGACGTGGTTTTGATTTCCGGCCACGACGGCGGGACCGGCGCCTCGCCGCTCTCGTCCATCAAACACGCGGGTGGCCCGTGGGAATTGGGCCTGGCGGAAACGCACCAGACGCTCGTGTTAAACAACCTGCGCAGCCGCATTTACGTGGAAACGGATGGCCAATTGAAGACCGGCCGTGACGTGGCCGTGGCCGCGTTGCTGGGCGCGGAGGAATTTGGTTTTGCCAGCGCGCCGCTGGTGGTGCTCGGGTGCATCATGATGCGCGTGTGCCATTTGAACACGTGCCCGGTGGGTGTGGCTACGCAAGACCCACGCCTGCGCGCGCGTTTCGCCGGCAATCCGGACCATGTTGTGAACTTCATGCGTTTCATCGCGCAGGAGCTTCGCGAAATCATGGCCAAACTCGGCTTCCGCACGCTCAACGAGATGATTGGCCGCACGGACAAGCTGGTTCCGTGGAAAGCCATTGATCACTGGAAGGCGCGCGGGCTCGACCTCACGCCGATTTTGTACCAGCCGAATGTCCCGGCA
The DNA here is from genome assembly GCA_030042375.1 of Verrucomicrobiia bacterium. Next base: position 671 of record JASHZU010000487.1, on the reverse strand, counting down.
GATGTGGGCCGTTATCGCCAGCAGGACCAGGACCATGGCCTGGAAGAATCTTTGGATGTGACGAAGCTGCTCCAGGTTTGCAAACCGGCAATCGAGCGCGGCGAAAAAGTCCGCGCGGAAATGGACATCCACAACGTCAATCGCGTAGTGGGCACCATTACCGGCAGCGAAATCACGAAGAAGCACGGGCCGAATGGCCTGCCCGAAGACACGGTGCATTTGAAATTCAACGGCAGCGCCGGCCAGAGTTTCGGCGCGTTCGTGCCGCGCGGCATGACGCTCGAACTGGAAGGCGATGCGAACGATTATTTCGGCAAAGGCTTGAGCGGCGGCAAGCTGATTGTTTACCCGCCCGCCGGCTCGACATTTGTGCCGGAAGCCAACATCATCATCGGCAACGTGGCGCTCTACGGCGCGACGGCCGGCGAGATTTTTGTGCGCGGCATGGCGGGCGAACGCTTCGGCGTCCGCAATTCGGGCGTCAACGCGGTCGTTGAGGCCGTGGGCGACCATGGTTGCGAATACATGACCGGCGGGCGCGTGGTCATCCTCGGCAAGACTGGCCGCAATTTCGCAGCAGGCATGAGCGGCGGCATCGCTTACGTGCTGGACGAAGCGGGAGATTTTGCATCGCACTGCAACATGGAACTGGTCGGCCTGGAAAAATTGGC
>JASHZU010000486.1 GCA_030042375.1 Verrucomicrobiia bacterium | reverse complement strand
TGACGAACTTTTGAAGCTGTTCCGTCCCCCGCATGCGGCGCGCGGGCTGGATTTGCTGCGCGACAGCGGCCTGATGGAATATGTTTTACCGGAGCTCGCGGCCACCATCGATTGCGACCAATCGCCGAATTATCATCCCGAGGGCAGCGTGTACAATCACATTCGCCTGATGCTGGGGCAGTTGCCGCCGGACGCATCGGAATCGTTGCCATGGTGTGTGATTTTGCATGACATCGGCAAACCGCCAACGTCCAGCGTGGATGAGGAGAACGGTTTGATTCATTTCTATGGCCATGAAAGAATCGGCGCAGATATGGCGCGCGTCATTTTAAATCGCCTGCGCTTTCCGAAAAAGGACATTGATGAAACGGTCGCGTGCGTGCGTCAGCACATGCAATTCAAGGACGTGAAACAAATGCGCAAAGCGACGCTGCGGCGGATGCTGTTGCGCGAGACCTTTCCGCTGGAGCTGGAACTGCACAAGCTCGACTGCCTTGGTTCGCATCGCTCGCTGGAGAATTATGACTTTCTGATGGAACAGGCGGAAGAATTGGAGAAGAAACCGGCCATCCGCCCGCCCTTGCTCAAAGGCGAAGACCTGATTGCGTTGGGAATGAAACCCGGCCCGGCCATGGGCGAAATGCTCCATGAAATCCGCGAGAAACAATTGTCGGACGAATTGAAGACGAAGCGGGAAGCGAAAGCGTGGGTGAAGAAAAGACTTCGAAGATAGAGGATGGAAGATAGTGAAGCTTCCGCCCTTGCCGTTCTCCACACTTTGGCCCAGCTTTTGCTTTTAAGGTCGATTGCACGATGGAAAATAAGAGACCCAAAATACCGGATGAAGGATTAGGCAAGTTCTGCATCATTACAGGATCTGCCATGATAATCCTCCCATTATTCGTTTCCCGGCAAAATATTGGACATGGACTTTCCGCAGCAGCCGCTGGTTGTATGAGCTTGTCATGGGGACTAAAGCAGGTCGCGGGCGCAAAGAAGTGGAAGCAGAAATATGGTGAGCCAACCCTCGAAGAACAGATAGAGATAAAAAAGAGTCATTCCATGTCAGATTTTTCTATATTATTGTTGGGATGGTTCGTTTTGGCAATTATTGCGATCGCGTTTCTTGGCATTGTCTTTATGAGATTTTTTCACGATGCAACATTTCTTCACTACCAAGGGGTGAGGCTGATTCAAAAATGAGAGATGATCGGCCTAGAACCGCGCCAGAGCCCATAGCGAAATAATTTGAACCTCTATTCACTTCGTTTCCTTCTGTAAAAGTCTTGAACGGATTTGTGCAATGAGGTTCAAAGAACTATAACCGTTGTCGGCAATTTTTCATGGAACCGCTTATCGACAAATTAGCGCGTCAGAAGGTGGTGAAAGGTTTTTTCGCCGCGATCCAGGGACTCGACAAAGGTTCGGACCAATGGGCTCTTTCAGTGTCTGTGCCGGAGCGAGCCATGCTGGCGCTTATGTTTGGCGGCGGGTTCCTTTTCTTGTTAATGGTAATGAGCTTCGGCTGGATCGCGCTGTTTTTACCGGTTGTCTTTTTATTTCTCCTGAACCAGATCATTTTGCTTCCCAATTTTTGTTTGATTTATGGCATGAAGCAAAAGCGGCATTACAAATTGCTTCATTTCGGCATTTTTCTGGCCTATGGAATCCCCATGTGCCTGGCGGGTTGGAGTGCGCTCTCGCTTTATTCCGTCCCGGCCAATTTGCATTTTCTCTACCTCATGTTTGTGAGCCAAAGGCTTCCTTCCGGATGGGCGTGGAACGTCGCAAAATTTGCCCTGTCGTTTTTAGTGATGACCGTGATTTGCGCCAATGTCTGGAATAACGTCGTCCAGGAGAACCTTTATAATAGCTCGGATGATGAATTAGCGCCGTTTGATTTTTTTGACCCCGGAGATTGGGTCGATGATTCGGACGGATCTCGCCCGATCGTAACCGTTAACCACATTACTCATAACTCTCAATCCATGAACGACCCGGACACCATCAAGAAAGGCTGGACCGTGGCCGACCTGTGGCTCATCTGGTTCTCGCTTGTTGCCGTTTCATTGATTACCAGCATCGTGCTGGCATGGACGCCGCGGCTGCCTAAACGATTGAAAGATGATTTGCCAACACCGGCCCTTCATTCCCCTTGAATTTTGGATTGAGTCATTCGACTGCAACATGCGCAAAATATCAATCTTCATCATCGTTTTGATTCTGCTGCTGGCCTTGATTGGGCTGTTATTGATTTTGATTGGGTTTGGAGTCGTTGCCGGGCATGGCGGAGCAGGAGGAATGTGATTCGTATGCCTTCGGGTGCATAGCTCTATTAAATATTCATAGGTATTGCGGAACTATCTCTTTTTCCATTCCCTGCTAAAGTCTCACACGGTGGGCCAATGCCTGCCGCGTCCCGCTCTTGCGGGACGGGTTCTTTGACATTTTGAAAAGGTCGGCAGGGAGCCCCGTCAGGGGCGACAGATATGTAGCCCCGGGATTTATCCCGGGGTTAAAGGCTAAAATAAACCATTCCATATCCGCGCAGCGGGCGAGTCTGCGAGCATATCCGCTTGTGGGACTAAGGGGCGTAATCAACCCAAATCAAAACTCATTGACGGAAAACAAAAGTGAAAACAAATCGAATCCGACCGAAAAAATTACACCCTGTACCAACCAGTACAAAGCTATACAAACCTGTACAAGACCCCGGGGAGGGGGGTGTCTATTTTTCGCTCCTTGCTTCGTCCTTGCCATCTATGGCTTAATGTAGCCCCGTGAAAGTCGTTGGCATTATTCCCGCGCGTTACGCTTCTACACGGTTCCCCGGCAAACCGCTCGCGCTCATCGCCGGCAAACCCCTCATCCAGCGGGTGGTGGAGCAATGTAAAAAGGCGAAGTCGCTCTCCGACGTCATCGTGGCGACGGATGACGACCGGATTTTCAGCGCGGCCAAAAAGTTCTGCCACGTGGAAATGACGGCAGCGAACCATCCCAGCGGCTCGGACCGCATTGCTGAAGTCGCGACGAAAATCCCCTGCGACGCGGTGGTGAACATCCAGGGCGATGAGCCGATGATTGAACCGGCGGTCATTGACGCGGTCGCCGGCGCGTTAAAGGACTCCGAAATGTCTACGGCGGCCACGCGCATTACCAAGCCGGAAGAATTGGACAATCCGAACGCGGTGAAAGTGGTTGTCAATGCTGCCGGACATGCGCTATATTTTTCGAGGCGCACCATACCGTATGTGCGCGAGGCCGCCAGTAGTTCGACGAGCGAACAGTTGGCGGCATTTGCTTTTTTGAAGCACCTGGGCATTTACGGTTATCGGCGCGAGACGTTGTTGCGGCTGGTGAAATTTCCGGTATCGCCGCTGGAAAATGCGGAGAAGCTGGAGCAATTGCGGGCGCTGGAAAATGGAATTGAAATCGCGGTCGTGAAAGTCGATTACGACAGTGTGGGCGTGGATGCGCCGGAAGACGTGGCGAGAGTAGAAAAATTATTGAGATGAAATTTATATTTGTTACTGGCGGTGTGGTGAGTTCGTTGGGCAAAGGCCTGACGGCGGCCGCGCTGGGTACGTTGCTCGAAAACCGCGGGCTGAAGGTCACGCTGCAAAAGTTTGACCCCTACCTGAATGTGGACCCGGGCACGATGAACCCCTACCAGCACGGCGAAGTGTATGTGCTGGATGACGGCGCGGAGACGGACCTGGATCTGGGCCATTATGAGCGGTTCACCAGCATGAAGCTCACGCGGATGAATAACCTGACAAGCGGCCAGGTGTACCAGACAGTGCTCAACAACGAGCGCGAAGGAAAATACCTGGGCAAGACGGTGCAGGTGATCCCGCATGTCACGGACGAAATCAAAAATCGCATCCATCTGCTCGCCGAAAAAACCAAGGCCGATGTC
>JASHZU010000485.1 GCA_030042375.1 Verrucomicrobiia bacterium | reverse complement strand
ACGTTTGCGGTCCCGAGCAGACGCTGCCGCGCCAGTTTCAAAACAGAATTATCCTCCGCGGGCGGCCAGGCAAAATAACGCCGTTCCACTTCCGCCCGGATTTTTTTATTGCCGCCTTCCACGGCGCGAATCCACAGCCACGGCAGAATCACATTCATGGCCAGGTCCGTGACACGTCCATCCCCCAAAAGCGGCTGCGGTTTTTTCAGCGCGGGCGATTTGAAGGTAATATGCCATGACCAAAAATCATCGCGCTCGACTTGTAAAATTTTTGCCAATTGGCGGCCAGTGGATGAGGCTTCGCCCTTGGAAGCTGAAATCCAATTTTCAATTTTGGCGATAAAATTTTTGTCGGCCAGCCAATGCGAGGCAAGGGCCAGCCGCCGTCGCGGATGATTCGCCGGGCGCAAGCCGTGGAATCTCCAGGCCGTGCGCGGCAGGACGATGTCGGAAAAAGCGTCGCGCTCGCGCCACCATAGGTCCCAAACGCGGCGTAGATAGTTATCCGAAGCTTTTTCGCGGCGGGTCAGTTCATCCGGCAACAAACCGCTCGTTCCCAACAGGCGCGCCTGCAACACCAGGATGGTTTGGGTCTCTTCGAGTGAAGCCGTCAATCGGCCGCGCTGCTCGGCCAGGTGCTGCATGGGCCAAACATTGTGTTTATAACCCAGGGCGCGGAACAGGTTCTCCCATAATGCCTGGTCCCAACCGGCGTTTTTGGCGCGAGCGCGCATCTGGGCGGCTTTGCTTTCCAGGCGGACACGCGCAGCTTGTTGCAGGATGAGCGTCAATTTCAGCCCGTCCAATTCACGCAGCGGCGCGCAACATTTGCCGCGACAATTTTCAGGCAGGGTGCGGAGGGATTCGTTTTCGAGAGACAGGCTCAATTCCGCCAAAGGCGCGTCCAGCAAATCTTTCACGCACAAAACGGCCGGTCGAATTTCGTTCGGACCCTGGGATACGTAAGATCCGGCGTCCTCCCAGATGACATGAAGCAGGACGTCTTTGAAATGAGGATTGCGGTCGTGGCCGTGGGCACGCCAGCCGCTGGCGCGCAAATCCACTTCCACATCGCCGGAGGCGGGCGCTTCGCTGCCGATTTGCAAAACCGCCCCGCGAAAATCCGGGCCGCCTTCGAGGTTGGCAAAGCCCGGGTGTAATACGCGGACACTTTGGCCGCTGGCGGTTTTCAATTCTCCGCGCCGCAGGCGCTGGTGCTGCCAGATGGCCTGGAGCAGCCGCTCAGCCGGAAATGGCTCGTCATGCAATGAATGATTTCCGTGGGCTTGCACGCGCCATTGAGAATAAAAATTTTCCGTTGATAAAATCAAGCGACGTTGCTATTGGAATTTTGGCGCAGCAATGTCAATATCAATCGCCGCGAGAAAATTTTTTTTAAGATTCCGAAAATTGAACGCAACCAATCGCAAAATTGCCTGTTTAATAAAACAGCGTTTGCTTGCCGGTATTTTTCCGTTAAACTTCGTGCTGCTTCACTTGATTAACGGGTCGAATGATTGAAGTCAAAAATCTGATTAAGCGCTACGCGGGCCGCACGGCGGTTCGCGGCATTTCCTTTTCCGTGGCAAAGGGTGAAATTGTGGGCCTCCTGGGGCCCAATGGCGCGGGCAAAAGCACGACTATGCGGGTGCTTTCCTGCTTCATGCCGGCGACGAGCGGGACGGTTCGGGTGGCCGGCTTTGATGTTTTCTTTCAATCGGACGAAGTGCGGCGGCGGATTGGCTACATGCCCGAAAACAATCCACTCTATCCGGACATGCGCGTCCGCGAGTATTTGAAATTTCGCGCGCGGCTCAAGGGATTGGGCTGGCGGCGTTCGCGCCAGCGCGTCGATACGGTCATGGAGCAATGCGGCCTGACCGGCGTGAGCAAACGCATCATCGGGCAGCTTTCCAAAGGTTATCGCCAGCGCGTGGGGCTGGCGGACGCGTTGTCGCACGAGCCGGAGTTGATTATTTTGGACGAGCCAACGATTGGGCTGGACCCGCACCAGATTCGCGCCGTGCGGCAGCTCATCAAAAGCCTGGCCGGAAAACACACGGTCCTGATTTCCACGCACATTTTGCCGGAGGCGGAAATGATGTGCAACCGGATGGTCATCATGTACGACGGAAAAGTCCTCGCCGCAGACACACCGGAAAATTTGCAGCGGCTCACGGCGGGCAATGGCCAGATTGTGGCGGAAATCGCCGCGCCGGCTGCCGAGCTGCGCGAGATTTTTTCGCAGATGACCGGCATCGAGTCGGTGGATATCTCGGCCAGCGATGGCGAGTTCCAGCGATGTGTGCTTATCCCGCAAAACGGATATGATATGCGCGCGGCCGTCTACGCGGTGGCGCGGGAGCGCGGTTGGGTGCTGCGCGAGTTGACACGCAGCCGTCATTCGCTCGAGGACATTTACGTCCAAATCACCAAACCGGACGAGGAAGAGTAACCATTTTTAATGAGAGTTTTCCTTACATTATTGCGGCGCGAATTGGCATCGTTTTTCCTTTCAATCACGGGTTATGTGATTATTGCCGCGGTCACGCTCTTGATTGGCCTGGGCTTCGACATCCTGATTACCAACCTCGGTACCGGGCCGCAAATCATGCCGATGACGGAATTGTTTTACGGCACGTTTTCCTTCTGGATTATTGTGCTGCTCATCGCCCCAGTCATCACCATGCGCCTGTTTGCGCTCGAAAAATTTTCCGGCACGTTTGAAACTTTAATGACCACTCCAGTGGGCGACATGCAGGTGGTTGCAGCGAAGTTCACCGCGGCCATCATCTTCTATATGGTGACCTGGCTGCCAATGCTGGCCTGTCTTTATATCATCCAGCGTTTCTCGAACCAACCCCATACACTGGACCCCGGAAGCGTGGGCGGTCTGTACCTGGGAATTTTCCTGGTTGGTTGTTTGTTTTTATCCATGGGCTGTTTCGCGTCATCGCTGACCAAGAGCCAGATGGCCGCGGCAATGGTGAGTTTCGTTTTGGGCGTGGGTATCTTTTCCATCGCCTTTTTAGCCGACGCCATTCAGACCCCAACGGGATGGCCGGCGCAGGTCCTGACCTCATTTGCGCTGATTAAACAGATGGACGATTTCGCGCGGGGGGTTGTGGACGTGCGGACGGTGATTTTTTACGCGAGCCTGACCTTTTTCTTTTTGTTCCTCACTCTGCGCGTCATTGAGAGTCGGCGATGGAAATGAGCAATAATAAATGACCGAAGATTCCAAACACTCGCCCCCCAGCTTTTCTCCCGTGCGCCGGTGGAAGATTGGCCTGGACACGATACTGCGGACCCTCCTGGTGCTTGCCGTCGTCCTGATGGCCAATTACCTCGGTTTTATCTTTTCCCACCAGTTCTACTTAAGCTCTCAAACGCGCATCAAACTGGCGCCCCGCACGGTGGGCATTCTGCAATCGCTGACCAATCACGTGGACGTCACGGTTTACTGCAACAAAGACGAATTCGGGATGTATTCGACCGTCATGGCGTTGCTCGATGAATATCACCGCATTAATCCGCGCATTAACGTCAAGGTAGTCGACTACCTGCGCGATCCAGCCGCCGCGGTGCAAATCTCGGAAAAATATGGCTTATCGGTCCAATCGGACAGTACCAGCGCCCAGGCAAAGAAGGATTTCATTATTTTTGAATGCGAAGGAAGGGTCAAAATTGCTCCCGCTGATGCCCTGGTGCAATACGGCGCAGTGGGCATGACCCAGGATAAGCAAGTTGATATTCGTCCGATTGCCTTCAACGGCCAAAAAATGTTCACTGCCATGCTATTGGCCGTCATCAATTCCAAGCCATACACCGCATATTTTTTGCAAAGTGACGGCGAGCCTTCTTTGTCCGACTCCGGAAATTCCGGCTTTCTGAAGTTCGCAGAAACTTTGCAGGAGAATTACATCAACGTCCAGCCCCTGAGCATTTCCGGCGATGGCGATATTCCGCCCGATTGTGATTTGCTGATCATTGCCGGGCCGGTAAACCAGTTTTTGGATTCCGAACTAAATAAAATAAACCGTTACCTTTCTTCGGGCGGACGCCTGCTGGTCCTGATGGATTATGATTTTGTCAATCATCCCACGGGCCTCGAAGATTTTCTGGCGCAATGGGGCGTGAACGTGGGCAATTACATTGTGCAGGATCCGAACGCCGCTGCGGGGACCGGGAGCAGTTTCGCCCTGGTATTGAACGATTTCAGCACGCATCCCGTTGTCAATTCGCTTGCGCAATCGCGGTTGGAGCTGATTTATGCGCGTCCAGTGGGCACCGTTAAGATGTCAAACGCCCCGGCCGATGCTCCGACCGTGACTGTGCTCGCGCAATCCAGCGCTGACTCCATTCTTTATGGGCAGCACGGAGTTCCGCCACGGCCCTATCCTCTCATGGTCGCCGCCGAGCAGCCTTCCATTAAGGGAATTACCAATGGCGGCATGCGCATGGTCGTTGTGGGCGACTCGGTGTTTCTGAACAACCAATTTATTGAAGCCGGGGAAAACCGTGATTTTGCCGGTTTTGCGGTTAATTGGCTGCTGGACCGGCCCACCTTGCTCAGAGGCATCGACGCCAGCAAGATAACAGAAATCCGCTTGTTGATGAGTGGGGCGCAGGTGCGAGATGTCCGGTGGCTCCTGCTGGCGGCATTGCCGGGAGCCGTGCTGGTATTTGGCGGGCTGGTCTGGCTACGCCGGAGAAAATAACCATGAACTCGAAACATACGCTTACCTGGTTTGTTATCGCCGTCGCACTGTTCGCGTTCATCTTTACTTACCATTACTTTGAACGCCCGGCGCCGCCCCGCTCGCTTGAAGTTTTGCCCGGCCTGCACCCTTCATCCGTGACCAGTGTCCAGGTCATGCCAAACAATGCGCCGGAAATTTCCGTGGAGCTGACGAATGATGAATGGTTCTTGACCCAGCCGGTGTTTTATCCGGCGCAAAGCGCGGCGATTGCAGGGCTCATCGGGGAACTCCAAAAACTTAAAGCCGTCGAACCGCCCCTTACCGGGGGAGGCCACGATGTCGATTCCGAGGACGGTTTCAAAACACCTATCACCATCATTGTCCAGTCCGGCGATGACCGCCGGGAAATTTTAGTGGGCAATCGAACAGTGCCGGGCGACCAGGTTTATCTGCGCGCGGTGGGCAGCGATGGTGTTTATGTAACCGATGCCGGCTGGCTCAAGTTCATTCCCCAATCGGCAAATGATTGGCGGGACCCATCGCTGGCCGGCAGCGTAGAGGATTATGATTCGATAGCGCTGACCAATGGGACAAAGATTATTGAGCTGCATTCTAACCCCACGAATCATCTTTGGGAAATGACGCGGCCATTGGCGGCGCGCGCCAACGGCGATTATATCGTCAAGGCCCTGCAGCAGTTGCAAACGGCACGTGTTTCGCAATTCGTTACAGACAATTCCAACGCGGATCTGACGATGTTTGGCCTGCAGCCCGCCGATTTGGATTTATGGCTGGGGAACGGCTCAAACTTTGTCACCGGCGTGCACTTCGGTAAAAGTTCAACCAACGATTCCTCGCTGTTGTTCGCCCGGCGCGAAGGCTGGAATGCCATTGTCACCACGCCCAAACAGCCGCTTACGCCCTGGTACGGCACGGTCAACGACTTTCGCGACCCATATTTGTTCGAATTGACCACGCCCGTTATGGAAATCGATATGATTGGCCCGGGCACAAACTATTATATCCTGCAGCGCGTGGATGCGAATACGTGGACAATCCCCGGCGAAAAATTTCCCGTGGACTCCGGCAGCGTCCAATATCTCATCCAGGCGCTGGCCGGTCTGCAAATATCCGGATTTGTGAAAGACGTGGTGACGCCGGCCGATCTGCCGGCTTACGGCCTGGCCCAGCCGCGGCGGCAAATTATTTTGCGTTCAGCCGTCGGCGATACCAATGCTGTCATTGCCGACCTGCTCTTCAGCGGTGTGTCCACCAACGGAGTCTTTGTCAAACGCACGGACGAAGACTTCATTTATGCCATTACGCCGGAAGATTATGGGAAATTGCCTGAAGGCGGAGGCTGGCAGTTCCGCCAGCATTACATCTGGAATTTTTCCGAGACGAATGTTGCGCAAATTACCGTCCGGCAAAGCGGCAAGATGATCCAGATAATTCATAACGGTCCAAATCAATGGTCCCCGGCGAACGGATCGCAGGGCGTTATCAACGGGCCGGCCGTGGAAGAAGTGGCCCATGATTTGGGAAACCTCTATTCGGATGCCTGGATGGGATATGGCGCCAACACCCCCACCGGTTTCGGGATAAAGCCGGACGGCTTGTCGGTCACCCTCACCCTCAAGGACGGCGAGTCCTATACTGTGGATTTTGGTGCGGTCCTCCCCGGGGCCAACACCACCTACGCCGCCGTGACGCTGGATGGCGAACGATGGGTCTTCCTTTTCCCGCCGGGACTCTATCAAATGGTCTCGAGCTACCTGGTCATCCCGGTCAACGTTCCTTGATTGAACTTTGCCGTGCTTTCAGCGAACGTTTTCTCCTATGGGTGACCGAACCCGGTTCTGGAAAAATTGTCGCTTGTGTTTCCGGCTATGCCGAATCGGTATTCTTTTGCTCATCCTTGCAGCGGTGTGTGCGCTGGTTTGGCTGGAGCGAAAGGGCGTTCCGGATTTTGCGAAGCAGCCCATCATCCAGGCGCTGCGCCAGCAGGGTATTGAATTGCAGTTCACCCGGCTGCGTTTGAGTTTCTATCGGCGGGGATTCGTGGCGGACAATGTTCGCGTGGGTGGTGAGACCCCCGATACGCCGTCGCTTTCCGTGCAGCAGGTCCAATTGCAATTGGATTATGACGCGTTGCTGCACCGGAAATTTCAATTGAATGGCCTCGTTCTGCGGCAGGGCAAACTGGTCTTTCCAGTGCTCGTTTCAAACGGACCGCCGGTTGTCCTGATTATTGACGGCATTCAAACGGAGTTGCGTTTCGAAACCAACGATACCTGGTCGCTCGATAATTTTCAGGCGGATTTTGCGGGCGCCCGGTTCCTTCTGGCCGGCACGTTGGCCCATCCGGAAGCTGTCCCAAATTGGAAAGTTTTTCAAAACCGGCCGGCCGTGGCCAATACCGGCCAGGTACAATTACAAAAAATTGCCCGTGCCCTCAGCCAAATCCATTTCAACCACTTGTCGCAGTTGCAACTGCACGTGAATGGCGATGCAAATAATGTCAGTTCTATTTCCATTCATCTTGGAGTAAGCGCCCCGGACGTGACTACGCCGTGGGGCAGCGCGACCAATGTCGTCCTGGTCGTCCATACCGTTGGGCCGGTGCAGGACCCCGGCGATGTTTCTGCGCCACCGCGCCAGGTTGATTGGGCTGTGCGCCTCTCGCAATTGGCGTCAGACCCGCTCTCAGCGGATTCCATTTCCGGTACCGGGTTTTGGCGCTCCCCCACGGAACTGGGATGGAGCGCCCGCGTAACGCGATTGAAAACTAAAAAGCTGAGCGTGGATTTCGCCGCTGGCTCCGGTTTTTGGCAAGACCCGGTAGTGGGGGTCACAAATTTGTACGTGCGGCTTGGCGGGGGCAAACTCCTCACCAGCGCACAATGGAATACCAGCACGCGCGTTTTTTCCTTTACCGCTTCCTCGTGCTTTGACCTCAACGCCATCACTGCCCTGCTGACGGAAAAAACCCGCGAGCGGCTCGCGCAGTTCTCCCTGCCGGAGCCGCCGGATTTACGGGCCAGCGGCTCATTTGTTTTGCCGGGTTGGCCCAACCGCACACCTGATTGGCGCACAGAAATCCAGCCCACCGTTCGCCTGGATGGCGAATTGTCCGTGACGAACTTTGGTGTGGACCGCCTTACCTTCGAAAAAGTGCACACCTTTTTTTCCTATTCGAACGAAATTTGGACGCTGCCGGACGTTGTTATCACGCGCCCCGAAGGCCAGTTGGCCATCACTGGCACGGAAAACGACGCCAACCAGGATTATCTCTGGCACGTCTTCGGCTGGTTTTCACCAAACTCTATTGAACCGTATCTAACGCCCAAGGCCCTGCGCGGGTTCCAAAATTTTAAATTCAACGAACCGCTCTATATCGACGCCCAGGTTTACGGGCGTTTGTATGATTATGACAGCATCAGCGCCACCGGCCATGCGCAGTTAAAAAATTTCAGCATCCGTGGCGAGCCTGTTGATAACGTCGAAAGTGATTTTCATTACGCCCGCCGTGTCGCCGAATTTTTCCACCCGCATTTGGAGTCAGGTCAGCAAGCCATGCATGCGGACGGCATCCTGTTGGATTATCCCGGCGACCGCGTTTATTTTACCAATGGTTTTGGCTCCGCCGATCCTGAGAGCGTGGCCACTGCCATTGGTCCCCTCCAGGCAAAAATCATGCAGCCCTATCACTTTCCCCGCCTGCCGACCGCGCGCGTAAACGGTTATGCTCCCTTGCGCAATGCCACCAATGCCGATTTGGATTTTCAAATTGTTGGCAGCACGCCGTTCGAATGTCTTAAGGTCCACGCGCCAAAAATCAGCGGCGAAATCCATTGGATCGGTTCAAAGCTGATTTTAACCAACATGTCTGGCTCGCTTTACGATGGGACCGGCAGCGGCAATGCCGTCTTTGATTTTAAACCCCACAATGGTTGCAATTATTCCTTTGCGGCCAGCTTCGATAATTTGGACCTGCATTTGGCGGCGACCGATTTGGATTCGCCCACGAACCGTCTCGAAGGCCGCCTTAGCGGCGTTTGCGTTGTAATTCGCGCCTATTCGGGCGACTGGCGCTCCGTCAATGGCTACGGCAATGCCAATGTGCGCAACGGGTTGCTCTGGGACGTGCCGGTTTTTGGCATTCTCTCGCCTGTGCTCGATGGCATTGCGCCGGGAATGGGAGACAGCCGGGCCACAGACGCCTCCGCGCAGTTCATCATCACCAACGGTGTCGTTGCCACGGATAACCTGCAAATTCACACGGCCATGGTGCGAATCCGCTACGACGGCACCGTGGATTTGCAGGGCCGGCTGAATGCCCGCGCCACCGGCCAGTTGTTGCGCGACGTTCCCGGCGTGGGGGTGATCATGAGCACGGTCTTTTGGCCCTTCTCGAAAGTTTTTGAATGCCGGGTGACTGGCACCATCAAACATCCCAACTACCGGCTCGTGATCGTGCCCCAACCGGTGAACTACATGCTGCATCCATTGCGCACGCTGGAAGATTTGTCCGCACCTCCTGCGCCGCTGGACCAATAGCCCGCACCGCCTATGAGAAAAAAAATTCCCGTCGCGCTGACCATTGCTGGCTCGGACAGCGGCGGTGGCGCGGGCATCCAGGCGGATTTGAAGACGTTCGTCGCCATGGGCGTGCACGGGACCAGCGCCATCACTTGTTTGACCGCGCAAAATCCCGGGCGCGTTTGGGGAATCGAGCCTTGCCCGCCCCAAATGCTGCGTCGGCAGCTCGAAGCGGTTTTTCAGGAACTGCATCCCGCCGCGGCCAAAACCGGGATGCTTTTCTCTGCCGGCAACGTTCGGGTCGTCGCCGATTTTCAAAAAGAACACCACCTGCCGCTGGTAGTGGATCCAGTTTTGATTTCCACCAGCGGCGCAAACCTGCTCCAATCCGGCGCGTTAAAAATTTTTACCGATTCTCTTCTCCCGCTGGCCACGCTGGTCACGCCGAATTTATCCGAGGCGGAAATATTGAGTGGCCAAAAAATTTCCTCCTTGGAAGACATGGGCGATGCCACGCGCAAAATCTACGCGCGATTTGGGTGCGCCGTGTTGGTCAAGGGCGGCCATTTGCGCGCCGTCCGCCAGGCCACGGACGTTTTCTTTAACGGCAGAACAGAAACTTTTCTGGACGCTCCGTTTGTGAAAGGCGTTCCCACCCACGGCACTGGCTGCGTTTATTCCGCGGCAATTTGCGCCGCGCTCGCGCAGGGCAAAACGCTTTCCAAAGCCGTGCGCATCGGAAAACAATTCGTCACCAGCGCCATTTCAAAAAGCTATCGCGTGGGCAAACATTTTGCCCTGGGGATTGGGCAATAATATTGCGACTGGCCGTTTCCAGCCAATCGCAACTTGTATTCTTGTTTTTTGGGGCAGCGATTCAAACCTTGGTAATCAAATGCTCTTTCGGAAACCGTACTTTCGGCGCCATCGCGTACTTATCCTCGGCCGAACGATAACCCAGCGTCGCAATCACCGCCGAAGCATAGCCCTTGGCCTTCAACCCAAGGATTTCGTCGTACTGCGCGCGGTCAAAACCTTCCATCGGGCAGGCATCAATGCCCAGTAAGGCTGCGCTGGTCAGCAAAGTGCCCAGGGCAATGTAAGCCTGATTGCGCGCCCACGCATTGCGGGCCGTTTCATCCAGGCCTTTTACAATACCGCCTACCAGCATGTCGCGGAACGGCGCCAGCGCTTCTGCCGTCGCGCCCCGTACGGCCGCGGTATGCCGGATATGCGTGTCCACATCGGTCTCATTCAGGTTGTTCTTGGCGGCAAAGACCACCAGGTGAGATGCCTCGATAACTTGCTTTTGTCCGTAAGACGCCGGCAGTAGTTTTACGCGTATTGCCGGGTCGGTAACGACAAAGAATTTCCATGGTTGCAAGCCGCCGCTGGAGGGCGAAAGCCTCAAGACTTCTTCCAGGGTGGCCCAATCCGCCGCGCTGATTTTTCGGTTGGGGTCAAATTGTTTCGTGGCATAACGCCAGTTCAGCTGTTCGAGAAGTTGTTTTGAATTAATCGTGTTCATATTTTTTTGTTGTTGATGGTTGTTTTAGTGTCAGTCGAATAAAATCTTGCTTACGATTTTTTCACTTCAATGCGGCGGCTGATCAAGCTATCCAGCGACGCTTTACCGGCCCCGCAGAGAATGACAATCAGTGCCAGGCCGATGGCGAGAATGTGGTATTCAAACCCTTCGCCCTTTTGGTTGCCATACCAGTTCATAAAAAAGCCATTCGGCGCATGGACCGTGGCAATGGCTACGACCATGTTCGTAGCGATACCCAGGGCGGCGATGCGGCTCACACAACCGAGGATGAGGCCGGTGGAACCGGCGAATTCCGCCGCGATGGCAAGAAACGCCAGCGGCGCCGGAATATGCATTGTCTGCGTAAAGAAATTCATCGTGCCGCTGAAACCGAACCCGCCGAACCAGCCCAGCACCTTTTGCGCGCCATGCGGAAACATGACAATACCCAGGGTGAGCCGGGCAATCACCGGGGCGAAACTGTCGTTGGTTTTAAACAATAATTGGAGAGCCTTCATAATTTAGAGATGGTTAATGATTGTTGATTAAAAAATTGCCCGCCGGACCATTTCTGGCACGGCGGACGGTTAAGGTTAGTTCAGATCGAACAACAGTACCTGCGACGGTTTGTTCGCCTTCAAGTCCACTTTATTTTCCTGGCTGATGGCTGCGGCATCGCCGCCCGAAAGCGTCTTACCGTTCAACACCACTTCGCCTTCGGCCACGTGCAGCCACACGTGGCGGTTTTCCGCAAGCGGATAGGCCGCCCGCTGCCCGGCGTCCAGCCTGGCCAGCGACAGGTCCACGTCCTGGTGGATGGCGATGGAGTTGTCGCGTCCGCTCTTGCTGGCCACCAGATGGAACTTGCCAGTCGGCGCTTTCGCCAGCGATTTTTCCGCGTAACGCGGCTTCACGTTCTTCACATCCGGCAAAATCCAGATTTGCAGGAAGTGCGCCGCCTCGTTCTGCGACGGATTGAATTCGCTGTGCCTCACCCCGCTGCCGGCGGACATGTACTGCACCTCGCCCGGGCGGATGACCCGACCGTTGCCCATGGAATCCTTGTGCTCGAGCTGGCCGCTCAGCACATACGTGATAATCTCCATGTTCTGGTGCGGGTGCGTCCCGAAACCCATGCCTGGCATCACGAGGTCGTCGTTCAGGACGCGCAGGTCGCGAAAGCCCGTCCATTGCGGATTGTAATAGTCCGCGAAGCTGAAAGAGTGATAAGTATCCAGCCAGCCGTGTTCGGCGTGGCCCCGTTCATTTGCTTTACGTATTGTCATCATGGCAAGACCATACCGCACGAAGCCTCTTTCCCGGAAATACCATGTTTTTAGGCTGAGTATAGCTTAAAATTATAGTGATGGTTTAAAATGGTCCAGGAAGACAAATCGTCCATCAATGTGCCGTAACCAAAACGACACAAAAACATCCAGTTCGACTTCACCAGGGACATTTTTTTGTTTTTTTACGTCCTTAAACCGGTTGCGAAAAAGAATCCTCATTCTGTCCTTTTTTGCAGTTTCCTCAATTGCAACCCTTTGTGCATTTGGGTATGGACGATCCTATGTCCGCAATTAGTACAAGGGAAATCTGCGATTTTTCTTGATTTTTTATCATTATTGGTGTCAACTGGCCCTAGTCCGTCAAAAAAGCAGGTTCATTAATCGGGCACGTCTTTGCACGTGAGGGGGGGAAGCAGCCTGTTTGAATAATTTTGAAGTCAGGTAAAGCATGAAGAAAACCTATAAAGCCCTTTCCGGTTGTCCTTGGATGCTTCAAAGCGCTCTTTTTGCGATTCTGCTCTTGGTATTGGCAATTGGTGCCAAGGCCCAGACTTATACGCTTTCGGTAGCAGGCAGTTCGCTGCAAGTGAACACAACAACCGGCGGACTTTCAGATTGGGTGGTTCAAGGGGCGGATCAGTTGGCCTTGCAATCCTTTTACTACAGCCTTGGGACAACGGAATATCCGATTAGTCAGATTTCTGCGCCTTCTGCACCCATATTTACCGGATCTTCCTCTTTTGGCTTCATCCTTACCACAAACATAAGCGTGACCTATGCCAATTCAGAGTTAAGCCTGACAACAAGCTATGAGCTTGCGGCTATGGGGGGCGGAACCGCCGGATTGCAAACTTCACTCGCGATTACAAACACTTCGAGTACCGCTGAAACGTTACAGTTTTACCAATTGTCAGATTTTACACTGGGCGGCGTGTCCAGTGGCCAGACCGTTCAATTCGGGACTACAAATTATCCTTTTTCAGTGACGCAAACCGGGCCGGGAACTACGTTAAACGGCTCCCTCAACGGAACATCTTTGGGAACGGCCGTTTCTGTTGAAGAGATAGCTGGTACAAGCAACTTCGGCCTTGGAAATGGGAATCCGGCCCCGAACTTTGACGACAGTCCCCTTGGCGCGACCGGCAGCGTGGAATATGCCTATGAATTTACCGTTAACCTGCCGGCTGATTCCGGAGTCCTCATTGGTGAGCTCCAGACCGTGCCGGAACCTTCTACGCTGACGTTGGTTATGCCGGGAGGGCTTGCTTTAGGTTTGCTTTATCGGCGGAGATTAGTTTCCTTTAAAAAACTTTTTAAAAAAGCTTCACTTTGATTTCTTATTCTGATAAAATCATAGAACTCAAGATAAAAAACCGCTAAAGAATCTCCGCCATCATGAAAAGACAATTTAACACTCTCCTGTTTGGCTCCTGCCTGGCAGCTGCTGGCATGGTGCTCTCGCCCGGTCACGTAATGGCCCAAGTCTATTTAAATAATGGCGGGTCTCAGGTCTATTTTAACCTTGGCGACACTCCCGGCGGCAGCGGGCTGATTGGGATGAATAGCTGGATGGTGAACACTGAGCCCTCGAGTCAATTGGTTCAGCAGTGGTATTGGTATTCAGTCAACGGCGGGCCGATTATGTCCATTGATCAAAACGCCTCCTATACAATAACCTCCCAGACTTCCAGCTCTGTAAGTGTGCTTTATTCTACCCCCTCCCAGGTGGATATTGAGGTTTCGTACTCGCTTTCAGGCGATACAGGAGGCGGCGATCTGAGCGAATCTGTCAGTGTTGTCAACGAGTCATCAGCCGCTGCAACTGTCAATTTCTACCAGTACGCGAATTTCAACCTGTTGGGAAACAGCGAAAACACGTTATACGTTATCCCCGCTTCCGCACCACAGACGGGATATGGTTCCGTTTATCAAACAACGACGGGTGACGGCAATGGCATTCAGGAAACCATCGATAGCCCAAATGCAAATTTCGCCGAAGCGGGCGCTGGAGGTACGGGTCCGGGCACGGTCATGGCCGACATGCTTGAACAGGATCTAGACGGCAATCTCACGGCATCGGGTGACGTAGCATGGGCGTTTGAGTGGCAGAGCACCGTTCCCGTATTTAATGACGACCCGGACAACGTGTGGGGTGTCTTGCAAAACCAAAATATGTCCATCCAACCGGTTCCTGAGCCATCAACGATTGCTTTGATTGCGCTGGGTCTGGGTGCCTGTGGCTTGGTTCGCCGCCGCCAGTCGCTTTAAGCGCTGGAACTTCGCCGGATATAAAATAATAATAGTTACGGGCCGGTGTGATTCCGGCCTTCTTTTTTTCCAAGGATTTGCTAATGTGTAGTTATGAAGGAATCACCATCCCGCAGCAAATGTATTCCAACCATTGAGATGGATTGAGATTATGGGCAGCCGTCTTCACAGGAGAGTTTGGGGGCTGATTCTTCTAGGCTGCGCCATGGCATTCAGGCTCTATGCCGGCGGCAGCGGCTTAAACACGGTCGTCATTGTCAATCAGGCGAGTTCCAACTCCTGCGAGCTCGCCAATTATTATTGTCAGCAGCGCCAAATACCCCCCCAAAACGTTCTCTACATCAACTGGACAAACGGCAATACCCTGTGGGGTAGTAATGACCTGCAAACTACCCTGGTGACGCCTCTCACGAACATGCTGGCTAGCGAGCAGTTAACCAACCAGATTGATTATATCGTCCTCTCCATGGATATTCCCTTCCAGACCAGCGATGGCTCTGCCGTTGACAGCACCACGACTGCTTTGTTTTATGGTTTAAGGCTGGGCAGTGGCGATCCTTTAGGAACCACGAACAGCTACTTCGCCAGCGAGGCGGCTTTCAATCCCAACGCAACTGTTGGCTCACCTGGCTATTCCTTCCTGACCACGATGATTACAGGGAATTCGCTCGCTCAGGCGGAGCAGTTGGTGAACCAGGGCGTCGCCAGCGATGGGACTTTTCCCCAGCAACCTGTGGTTCTGGCAAAAAGTTCCGACACTGCCCGCAATATCCGGTACCCCTATTTTGACAACACCATATTCGACGTGAACATCCTGGGCGTTTCATCGATTTTTCGCACCAACACGGATTCGGTCTGGTGGCCGGGGGGCTGCCTGGGTTATGAAACAGGCCTGGCGGATTTCAGCGTGCCGCAAAACATGTTCGTTCCCGGGGCCATCGCAGATAGCTTGACATCCTACGGCGGGATTATTTTCGAGAGTACCGGCCAGACCAACGAGCTGGAATTTATTGGCGCCGGCGCTGCGGGCAGCTACGGCACGGTGGCGGAGCCGGAAGATGACGCCCAAATATTTCCCAATCCGCAGGTCTATTTTTACCAGGCCCGCGGCTTCAGCCTGGCGGAAAGCTATTATCAAAGTGTTGATATACCTTATCTCGGATTGATGGTGGCTGAGCCGCTCGCGGCGCCTTTCGCCGAGTACGGTTCTGGACAATGGGCGACCAACCTCGCCAACACCGTTTTGAGCGGCATCACCAACCTTTCCGTAAAATTCAATGCCCATGACGCCAATCACCCCCTGCAACAGGTTGATTTATTCGTCGATGGTGTGTATTTCGAAACGGTAACAAATCTGGCCCCATCTCCCGGAAATTTGCTGACAGCCACCCTGAATGGATATCCCATCACGTACACCGTTCCCGCAAATGCGACGCTAAACACAATCGCCGCGGGGTTGGGCGCCATGATTAACGCCGTGACCAATAATACCGATGTGCAGGCGCTGGTTTATGGCGACCGCATCCAATTGCAATCCAATGCCCAAAATCCCGCTGCCGCGCCTTTCTATGTGGCCAGCAGCGTCCCGACAAATACCCCGGGCCTTTCCTATGCCGTCAACTATTTGTCTCCTTCGTCTGCGCCGCAGGTGACCCCTGGCCCTCCCAATAAAAACGGGGCTTTCACCATGCAGGTGGGAATTCCCGGCATGCAGGCATATTATATTTTGGCTTCCACCAATTTAATCGACTGGCAGCCCGTCTACACCAATACCGTGCCGGGGCTGATGAACTTTACTGATTTTGGCTCCACGAACTATCCGGAGCGCTTTTATCGCATCGCCTCGACCGTGCCGAATCAGCCTCCGCAATTGTCGCCGCCGGTGGAAGCCGGCGCCGGGGCGGTCCAGATGCAAGTCAGCAGCATGGCGGGCCAGCCATGCGCCATTCAAGTAACCACCGATCTCGTTCACTGGGTTTCTACCTATACCAATGAAGTGGGAGGGACGATGAATTATATTGATGCCAGTGCCGCGAATTCGCCCGTTCGCTTTTACCGGGCATTCCTTACCAGTCCGCTGCCGGCTGCCAGCACGGTGCTCAACATGGCGACAAATCTCACGTTGATACGGGTGAGCAACGCATTGCTGCCCTACACCGTGGGCGTCTCCACCAACCAGGGACAGTGGACGATGCTGGCAACTAATTTTGCCATCGGCCAAATCCAAACTGCCGCCGCCAGCGCCGCGGGCAGTGGCAGCAATCTCTCAACGTTTGTGAGTGCGGCGCAGCCTGCCTTTCTGCCTTCCCAGGCGGTCGGTTACCAGGGGTACATCGTCATCAGCAGTTCGCTTCCCACTAGCGCCTGGATGCAATTTACGTTCACTTTGACCAACGGCCAGGCCGTGACCGTGGCTGTGACCAATACATTGGGCACCAATTCAATTGGCCTCGCCAGCCAGCTTTACAACGCCATCAATGCCAATCCTGTCCTCCAGGGCAGCAATGGTGTCTATGCCGCCGATTTTGTGGCCAGCCCCGCGGCTTCATTTAATGTGTACGCGCAGAGTCCGGGTTACGCGGCCGCCCAAATCCAAGTCCAGACCCGGGAGTCCGGGGTCATTATGGTAGCGCCCCAGGGCACGCTGACGGAAAACCTCTCCGATCTCGAGCCCCGAAACCATCTCTACATCACCGCCGGCGCGCCTCGCCTGGCCCTGACATTCCCCCTGACGACCACGAATCTCTCTGACGGTTATCACACACTAACGGCCGTCGCTTATGAAGGCAGTAATGTGCGGACGGAAACCCAGGTGACCGTGCCCGTCCAAATCCAGAATACTCCACTAAGCGCGACGATGACCTTCCTTGACCTGACCAATTTAGCCCCGTCGCAAGGCACCTACCACATCCAGGTCACCGCCAACACCAATAACGTCAGCCTGATTACGCTATACAGCACGGGCGGTGCGCTCGGCACTGCCACTAATGAATCCACCGCGATCTTTCCAGTAATTGGGACCAATTTGTGGGCCGGGCAGCATCCGTTCTACGCCGTTGTCCAGACTTCCAGCGGGCCGGCGTACCGCACACAAACTCAATACGTCACTTTTTACTAAGAGATGCCCAACGATTTTGTCTTGACTTTGTATGCTTGAACTGATAGAAACACGCCTGAACGGGTGGCTAAAATCAAATTACGCCTATGAACACAAGAAAACTTTTTTTCATTTTGTCCGTTTCTTTCATGTTTGCTGCAGGCTTGGCCAGCGCCCAACAAATGACCGGGTCAGTCACTGCTGAACAGATTTCGTCTACTTTTGGTGGATTCAGCGAGGCCACTTCCTCTTCCATGCAAATATGGTGGACCAATGTTGTCCAAACCGCCTCGGGAAGTTTTTCCGGGATTGTCCTTCAAAACAGCCTGATGAATGCGAGCGGTGAACAAATCACCGGCTTGTCCAGCACCCCCATTTCTACTCCTGTCAACCTCTTTCTCCAGTTTTCAGTAGCAAATGATTTCACTTACGGTTCCACAACCCCCGGAACGACGCCCTCTAATCGTTTTGACTTTAATTTGCTCACCCTTGCTGAAACCTCCTATGACTCAGACACGGGCGCGGCCACCTTTATCGGAACGGGAACCATTGTTGACATCACTGGAGCTTTGCAAAGTACCCCTGGTGAACTCACTGTCGATTTTTCCTCGGCCAACGACTATACATTAACGCTCGAAGCTGTGCCTGAGCCAGCCACGATAGGGCTGGTTTCTGCAGGATTCCTTGGCCTCCTGGTACTTCGCCACCGTAAAGCCTGATCGCCCTCTGCTTCTTCTGTTGCACTGGCGGCAGCCTCCTCTATGCTGGCGGCGCAATGGAACTGCGCCATCTTCGTTATTTCATCGCCGTGGCCGAGCTGGAAAATGTCTCGCGCGCCGCGCTGAAGCTGCACGTCTCCCAAACCGGCATCAGCCGGCAAATCCACGACCTCGAAGAGGAAATCGGCGTCCAGCTATTTGAGCGCAGCGCAAAAGCGTTGAAGCTGACCGATGCGGGAAGAAAATTTCTAGATGAGGCGCGCGCAGTATTGCAGCGGGTGGATGAAGCGGTGAAGAACGCTCGTGCAGTTGCCGCCGGCGCGGGCGGAGAAATCAACGTCGGTTATGCGCCCTCGCTCACCATTCAAATCCTGCCGCGCGCATTGCGGGCATTTCAGGCGAAGTTTCCCAGGACGCGCGTCTCGTTGCACGATTTGTCCACGGAAGAAATGTTGTCCGGCCTCCGCGCGGGAAAATTGCAGGTGTCGTTGATGGTCCGTCCGCCGCGCAAAATGTTGCGCGGGCTCCAATTTCGGGAACTGGCAAGTTATCCGACCAGCGTAGCCCTCTCGCCCAAACACCCGCTGGCCAAATCCAAAACCGTGAGCCTGGAACAACTCTCAAGCGAGCCTCTCATTGCCTATAGCCGGAAAGATTATCCCGAGTACCATGAACTTTTGGATGAGCTGTTTGCTGGCCTGCATATGCCGCCCATCGCGGAGGAACACGATGGTATCACCAGTATCATCGCCGCGGTGGAATCCGGGCGCGGTTTTGCGTTGGTGCCCCAATGCGTAGAGTTCATGGCCGGTTCGCGCGTCAAACTCATCCCCCTTAACCCCGCGCCGGCACTGATTCCCGTGGGCGCGGCATGGAAAAAAGACACGGCAGTGGTAAAGGCGTTTATCGAAGCGGCGGCTGGAGGGGGAAAAAATAAGGAGCCGGACACTACTCCGGCTCCCAATGAGAACTAAGCGCTCACCTGCGCTACTGCAAACCCGATTAAGGCGCAACACACAAACGCCAACACCGAACCGCGATCAACAACGACACAAATCTACCAGATGCCCTGCCCCCTGCGAGTCACCAATACTGGTGACAGGGGGTAAAAATTATAAGTTATTCAAAATAAATCACTTACATTAGATTTATCACCGGCGGACACTAAAACTTGAACCTAAAAACTTCGGAATTTTCCCGTCCTTGTTTTGCCCGTCTATTGGTTAAAAAATCGCACGGTCGTCCATCGCAAATTGTCTTTGCGACGGCCGCCACCATTGTTTGATTTCAGTATGGTGACTTTCGATCATTAACGGCATGGTTTGGATTTCTTCGAAAAACAAAGTTTCCGAAACCACGAGCATTTGTTTGAGCCCTTTCGGCAACTCCCGGAAATCCGGATATGTAAAAACTATCGATTTCATTTTTTCCTTTCTCCCCTCGTTCGAAGATTTGGACGCAGCACCCCTATGAAAGGATTCAAAAAATTAGAAAAAATATTTTTGAACAGAATTGCGGTGCAACTATTGCGCAATCTAATGCAGCCGCGCGCAACTCCTGCGCAGATTATTGCCGCAAAAATTTGGCGACTGCCTCCGTGCGCGTGCGCACCCGAAGTTTTTCGTAGATGCGGCGGATGTAGGTGTGGACGGTTTCGTAGCTGATTTGCAATTTGTCCGCGATCTCTTTGTACATCAATCCCTGGCTCAGCAGGTCGAGCACCTGTTGTTCACGTTCCGAAAGATTTTCGGCCGGCTGGGCGGGCGCATTTCTTTGGAACGACTGCACGACCTTGCGCGCAATATGCGCCGTCATCGGCGAGCCGCCACGATGAACTTCGCGAATCGCATCGAGCAATTCCGGGCCGGTCGTGCGCTTGAGCAGGTAACCGCTCGCGCCCGCCGTCAGCGCGTCAAAAATATTTTCCGTGTCCTCGTATACCGTGAGCATGATGATTTGGATCTGCGGCAGGTTCTTCTTCAACCGGCGGACACATTCCACGCCGTTGATGCCCGGCAAATTAATGTCCATCAGCACCACGTCCGGCTTCACCTCCGGCAAATCCTTGAGCGCGTCCTCCGCGCTGGCATATTGGCTCACGCAGCGAAAGCCCTCGGCGCGATTTAACACGCGCTCCAATGTGCCGCGCAACTTTTCGCTGTCCTCCACGATAGAAACCGAAATCGGCATGATGTTTGGATTAAAATTGTTTTTTCACGTTCATCCCGGTAATGGGAATCGTTAATTGCACCAGCGTCCCGCCCCGTTCGCCGCCGGAAATGGCAAAATCCCCGCCAATATCATTCATGCGCTTTTTCATGTTCTTCAGCCCATTCCGGTTTTGCGGCGACGGTTGCTTTCCTAGGCCCCTTCCATTGTCTTCCACCTCAAGGATGAAGCGTTCCGGTTGCAGATGCAACCGAATCCACACTTCGCTCGCCTGCGCGTGCTTGACGACATTGTGTACCGCTTCCTTGAACGCGAGGAAAACATTGTGGCGCACTTCCGGCGGGATGGCCGCGGCGGGCAATTGCGCCGGCACATCCACCCGGCACGGCAAATTCGCCAGCGAGAGATATTCCTGCGCGTATTTGCAAATGTAATTCGCCAGCCCCTCAATGGTGTCGTTGGAAGGATTCACCGCCCAGACAATTTCATCCAGCGACCGTGTGGTTTCGCGCGCGGTTTGTGAGATTTGTTTCGAGTGCAATTCCACTTCCTCCGGCAGATTTTTATCCGCTTCGGCCAGTTCCCCGAGCAGCGCCACTTGCGTGAGATTGGCGCCCAATTGGTCATGCAAATCCCGGGCGATGCGCGCCCGCTCGCGTTCCAGCGCTTCTTGCTGCTTCATCAACTGTACCTGGCGATGCAGCTTTTGCGTCGAAACGTAGCGGACCGTGCCCACAATCACCGCCAGCACCAGGAGAACCGTTCCGGTTTGAAACACGCCTGTCTGCCAAAAATGCGGTTCGACGGTTATGTCCAGTGACACACCCGTATCGCTCTCAATTCCATCTTCGTTGTATGCCTTAAGGTGGAAACGATAATGGCCGGGAGGCAAAGCCGTGAACCGCGCAACACGGATATTGCCGACGTCCGTCCACCCGGTCTGGTGGCCTTCCATTTGATATTTAAAACGCACCGCCTGCGGGTCGGAAAAATTCAGTGCCGTATAATAAATCTCCAGTTGCTCGCCACCGGGCGGAATCGTCACCGCCGGGTTCCACGCCGCATTCAGCGGATTGGTTTTTTTGTCGACGTTATCCACAATGATTTTTTCGATCATCACCTGCGGCGGCCGGAGGTTGAGCTTGAGTTGGGCGGGATCGATGGAAACCATCCCTTCAATAGTGGGAAACCACAATTCCCCGTTACTCGCGCGGATGGCTGCCGGTTGCGAACCGCTCGAACATTCGCGCGTGGGCAGGCCGTCGTTTCGCCCATACACCCGGCAGAAAAACGGTGCGTCGTTGGTGAGTGAATCCCGTTTGACTCGCATCAACCCGCGGTTCGACCCGATCCACAGATAGCCCAGCTCATCGCCGATGAGATAGCCAATGCTGTTGCTGTACAGGCCATTGCGTGTGGAAAATCTCGTCCAATTCCCATTTTGGTATCGCGCCAGCCCATGGCCGGACGTCCCCACCCATAATGCTCCGTCGCTGTCCATGTAAAGGCAGGAAATATCATTCCCCGGCAGGCCGTTCACGATAGTTTGAGAGTCAATAATTTTTTTGCCGTCGAAATAATTCAGTCCCGTATTTTCCGTCCCAATCCACAAATTACCATTGGTATCTTCCGCAATGGCGCGGATGACATTTTCCGATAATCCATCACGCACGGTAAATAGTTTCCAATCATGGCCGTCCCAGCAACCCAGCCCGTTCCCTGTGCCAATCCAAATTTTTCCATCATG
>JASHZU010000484.1 GCA_030042375.1 Verrucomicrobiia bacterium | reverse complement strand
GTGTAAAGGGCGCCGTTATGACTGCTCCCGCCAAAACGCTATTGGTAAAAAACCGTACGTTCGTCACCGTGCCGCTGCTCGCCGCAGCGCTGGCAGCGATGCTCACGCTCGCTGGCGCGGCAAACACAGCATTGTTCGCGGGATTGGTAATAGAAACTGTGGGCGGCACAGCAGCTACCGTCACATTGATCGTTCCTACCATGCCAATGGACTCATGTTCTGTGCATTCGTAAGGAAACGAGCCGGCAGAATTAAAGGTGTTCGTAAATGAAAATGGGCTGTTCCGCAGGTTGCTGTCGTTTTGGTCCCCGGTCGTGCCGGGGCCGCCCCCCGGAGCCGGGAAAAGCCATGCAAACGTCGAAGACGTGCTGACAACATTATGGTCATCCGAGCCGCTTCCCCAGGTCCAGATCACCGTGTCGCCGGTATTGATATTCGTCGTGGCAGGTGAAAAAGAATCGTTAATAACAGAAACATTGGCGATCGCGCCGAAAACCGTTGTTGAGGGCGCCAAAAAAGCCAGTACGACGCCCCAAAAACCAAATCGAAATAATCGTTTAATCGTCCTCATAAAAATTCAACTGCTATTAATCAGCCGGCAACGCCTTGCTTGTATGTGAGGCGTGAAACAGGAATTGGTTCCCGGCATCGCCTTCGCCACGCGCAAGAGAAAAATCCATTCCCGTGCATTAAAATTTCCCCCGGATTGCCTTCGCAGCCTTGACCTTTTTGCGTTTTCCCTCTTACTGATTCTCCATGGACGAAATTTTTGTCATCGGTCATCGCAACCCTGATACCGACGCCATTTGTTCCGCGATTGGCTATGCGGAATTCAAGCAGCGCACTGGCACGCACCAGGCCGTCGCCGCGCGCTGCGGCGATACCAATGACCGCATTGATTTCGTCCTGAAAACGTTCGGCGTGCCGGCGCCAAGGTTTGTTGCCGACGTTTCGCCGAAAGTTTCCGACGTCATGCAACGCCACGTCTTGAGCGTATCGCCCGATTCCCTTGCAGCGGACGCGCTGCACCTGATGGATGAGCGGAACATTCGCATCATGCCCGTGCTCGATGACAAGCAGCGCTGCTGTGGATTGCTGTCGCTTTTTAAATTGACCAAATTTCTTTTTCCCTCCGCCAACCGCCTCGTGGATTCGCGGCGCGTGTTGTCATCGCTCAAAAATCTTACAGCGACATTGCACGGCAAATTGCTTGTCTCGTTCGAGCCGGAAAAAGAGGAGGAACTCATCATGATCATCGGCGCGATGAGCGTCAAATCCTTCGCGGAACGCCTGAAAACGTTCCTGCACGAGAAGCTCATTGTCGTCGTCGGCGATCGCCAGGACATCCAGGAAGCGGCGATCGAGGAGGGCGTGCGCGTCATCATCGTTACGGGCGGCATCCAGGTGGAGAAGCCGGTCCTGGAAATGGCCAAACGCGAACAGGTCAGCATCATTTCTTCGCCGCACGACACGTCCACCACCTCCACTCTCTGCCGTGCCGCCGTCGCCGTCCAGCACGTTTTGAACGAGGAATTTATTTGCTTCCAGGAAAATGCCCCGCTCGCCGCCGCCTGCGAAGAAGCCCGGGTGTCCGGCCACCAGATTTTTCCCGTGCTCAATGCCGAAAACAAAGTCGCCGGGATTTTGTCAAAAACCGATTTCCTCAAGAATATTAGCCGCAAACTGATTCTCGTGGACCACAACGAAATTTCCCAGGCCGTCCAGGGCGCGGACGAAGTCGAAATCATTGAGATCATCGACCACCACCGCATTGGCGCGCTGACCACGGCCCAGCCGATTTTGTTCCGGAACGAACCAGTCGGTTCCACCAGCACCATCGTGGCCGGTTGCTTTTTCCAATCCGGTGTTGAATTGCCGCCGAACATTGCCGGATTGTTGCTGGCGGGCGTCGTTTCCGACACGTTGAATCTCACGTCGCCCACGACCACCCCTCGCGACGCGGAAATTTTGAAAAAGCTTGAGGAAATTTCCGGCACGAACGCCCGCGCTTTTGCCGAAAAATTCTTTGCCTCCGGTTCCCTGCTCACGATGAAGCCGGCCTCGCAGGTCATTACGACCGATTGCAAGGAATACATCGAAGGAAATGCGAAATTCAGCATCGCGCAAATCGAGGAAATGGGCTTTGAGCAATTTTGGAAGCGCAATGCGGAATTGATTGAGGCGCTCGAAGCCTACCGCAGCCGCAACAAATATTTTTTCTCCGCGCTTTTTGTTACGGACGTCTCCACGCAGAGTTCGCTCTTGCTGATTGTGGGCGACAAGGGATTTATCCGGCGCATCGGTTATCCGAACGTCGAACCGGGCATTTACGAGCTGGGCAATGTCGTTTCGCGCAAGAAACAATTGCTGCCCTATCTCATTCACTGCCTGCGGCAGGCATCTACGACGGCGGGTTAATCCTTTTTTGTAGACTCAAGCAACTGGCGCAGGCAATGCGAAAGCTCGATGAAATTAATCGGCTTCTGGAAAACCTGCCGCCGCGCGGCGTAACGCGAGCCTGACAAATCCGGCGGGTTGTTCAGGCCGGTAATCAGGATGACCGGCGTCTCCGGCCGGACCGCGCCAATCTCCTCAGCCAGGTCGGCTCCCTGCAAATCCGGCATCGTGTGGTCCGTGATGACCAAATCAAAATGTTTCGCATCGGCGCGGAACGTCTTCATCGCTTCGCGGCTGTCTGCGCGCGTCGTGACGCGGTAACCCATTTTGCGCAAGTGTTGTTGGATCATATCGAGAACTGGAATTTCATCGTCAATCACCAGGATCTGTTCGTGATGCCCGCGCAATATCTGGTTTCTGTCCGCCGAGGCAGGGACGGGCAATTCATTGGACCTGGGCAAATAGAGATGAAACGTCGTCCCGCGTCCAACCTCGCTGTTGACCTTGATGTGTCCGCCGCTGCGCGTGACAATTTTCTGCACCAGCGCCAGTCCCAGGCCGGTGCCGCGGCCGGGCGCTTTGGTGGTAAAGAACGGCTCGAAAATCCGTTCCATCACTTCCGGACTCATGCCGCGCCCCGTGTCCCGTACCGCCAGGTGAACATAATCGCCATCGGGAATGCGCAGGCCGTTGGCCGAACCGTTGGCAAAGCTGACCGCTTCCAATTCAAAATTCAAACTTCCGCCTTTGACCTTCATGGCATGCCCGGCATTGGTGCCGAGATTCATGATGACCTGGTGCATCTCGGTGGCGTCCGCCACCACGACATCTTCTTCCGTGCTGATGGTCGTGTTAATGTTGATCGAGGAGGGCAGCGTGGCCTGGAGCATTTTCACGACTTCTTTGAGAATGGCGCTTAACTTGAGCGGGTGCGGTTGTGAATCGGTCGTGCGGCTGAAAGTCAAAATGCGTTTAATCAAATCACGTGCGCGGGTCGAGGAATTCAGGACCATTTGCAGGTTATCGCGGGTCAGGCCTTTGATATGCGGGTCGAGCAGTGCCAATTCGGTATAGCCCAGGATAGCGCACAGGATGTTGTTAAAATCATGGGCCATGCCGCCCGCCAGCGTGCCGATGGCTTCCATCTTTTGCGCGTGCAACATTTGCTTTTCCAGCTTGGCCCGTTCCGCCTCGGCATTTTTGCGGTCGGTGATGTTGTAAATAAATCCTTCGTAATGCTGGATAGCTCCCGATTCGTCACGGACTGCCCGCGCCGTTTCCGAAATCCAAATGATGCTGCCGTCCTGCCGGCGCACCTGGTATTCCAATCCCTGCACGAAGCCGGTCTTTTCCATCTG
>JASHZU010000483.1 GCA_030042375.1 Verrucomicrobiia bacterium | reverse complement strand
GCTCATCCTGGTTAGCACGATGCAAATCGATAAAGCGGTATTTTTCTCCCTGCTGATTATCGTGGCCGCCTTCGTGCCGCTGTTTACGATGCAGGGAGTGGAGGGAGCCATTTTTGGGCCGATGGCGCGCACCTATGCTTATGCGCTGACCGGAGCCTTGATCGCCACGTTCACCGTTACGCCAGTGCTGGCGGCGTTTCTATTGCCGAAATCCTTTAAGGAAACCGAAACAATCATCGTTCGCGGACTGCACCGGATTTATAATCCCGCCCTTCGCTTCGCGCTGGCACGCCGTTTTATTGTTGTGGCGATTGGAATTTTATTTCTCGGCGTGACGGCATTTTTCGGTTCGCGTCTCGGCAGTGAGTTTCTCCCGGCACTGGAGGAAAATAACTTTTGGATTCGCGCTTCAATGCCGACGACAATGGGACTGGAGGATGGCGAACCGGCGGTAGCAAAAATGCGCCGGATTCTTCTGAAATATCCAGAGGTCGTTACCGTGACATCCCAGCATGGGCGGCCGGATAACGGAACGGATGCCTCGCCGTTCTCGAATGTGGAACTTTACGTGCCGCTCAAGCCGCTGGATCAATGGCCCAAGGGGATGACCAAAGAAAAATTAACTGCAGACATAAACGACGAGTTTCAACGTGAACTGCCGGGGGTTATTTTCAATTTTTCGCAATACATTCAAGACAATATTGAGGAAGCGATCAGTGGTGTCAAAAGCGCCAACTCGTGCAAAATATGTGGCCCCAATCTTGAGACGCTGACCGAACTGGCTGAACAGATTCAGGACCAGATGAGCCAAGTAAAAGGCATTACTGACCTGGGCATCTTCCCGGTTTTAGGCCAGCCGAACCTAGACATCAAAGTAGATCGCGCCAAGGCAGCGCGATACGGTCTTAATTCCGGTGACATCAACACCGTGATTCAAGCCGCGATGGGCGGATCTACGGCCACTCAAGTATTAGAGGGCGACCGGGAGTGGAACCTGGTCGTCCGTTATGCACCGCAATATCGCGACACCATTGACAAGATACGCAAGATAAAAGTCGGTTATACGACGGCCAGCGGCGCCAATGCCTACATCCCGCTGGACGAATTGGCGGACATCTCGCTGGATACGGGCGCATCCTGGATATATCACGAAACGATGGAACGCTTTATTCCGGTCAAATTCAGCGTGCGCGGTCGCGACCTTGCGGGCACGGTGGCTGAGGCACAGGCGCGCATTGCTAAAAACGTGAAGCTTCCGCCGGGTTATCATTTGGTTTGGTCCGGCGAATATGAAGACCTTCAGTTGGCCAAGAAGCGCCTCGAGGTCATTGTGCCGGTGAGCATCGTGCTCATCATCGGCCTGCTCTACTGCCTGTTTAATTCGGTTCAGGAAGTTCTCCTGGCGCTTTTTGGCATTCCCTTCACCATGGCCGGCGGTGTGCTGGCCCTTTACTTCACGGGCATCAACTTTAGCATTTCGGCGGCGATTGGGTTTATCTCGCTTTTTGGAGTGTCGGTGATGATTGGCATCCTGCTCATCAATCATTACAAACGCGCCCGGCGCCGGGGCCTCAAACCGGAGGAAGCGATGTTTGAAGCCGCGTCCACGTTGATGCGGCCATTGCTGATGATGGGCCTTTCCGCGGGGATTGGACTTTTGCCTGCGGCCATTTCCAGGGGCATCGGAAGCGAAGTCCAGCGGCCATTGGCGACGGTGGTTGTGGGCGGCATGTTCGTCGGCTCCATTTTGTTGCTCATCGTGGTGCCCTCATTGCAAATGATGTTCCTGGGCCAGAAGAAAGCCACGGCTCCTCAAGCTGAGTCAAAATGAAAACTTTTCTTCCCACAATATTTATCTGCGCTGCCTTATGGCGCGGGGTCTGTTCTGCCGATCCGTCGAGTTCGTCACCGGCGCCGCCAGCGGCAGCTAAAACTCCAAACGTTCAAAACGGTTTGGGTCAAACGCAAACGAGCCGCTCGATAATAGCCGCAAATCCACCTTCGGGCTTTATGAAGCCGTCTTCCCAGGCTACTTCGATGAAAATCATTGTGCCCCCGAAAACGATTTTGCCCGAAAACAAAACAATAGGGTTTAACAGTTCAAAGGCCAAGCCCTTGAATGTCATTCAACCGGCCGAGCCGGTATTTAGAGACGCGCGCAATCATACTCCAGTCGCGGGCGTTCTCGGCGGCCCGGCAAAAAGCAAAACGGCTCCAGTCATCAGTGGAACCAGCATCAACCACAAGCCTTTATGACCCTTAAATTTTCCCTTATTGCCGGCATCCTGATTTTGCTGGCCGGCTGCGCGGTGGGCCCGAATTTCAAAAAGCCGGCTGCCCCGAACGTCAGCGGTTATACCGCCGCCCCGCTTTCAACCGCTGTTGGCGCGACAAACGTCATCGGAGGGCAAACGCAACAATTTGTCCAAGGGCAGGATATTCCGAGCCAGTGGTGGGCGTTGTTTCATTCGAAACCGCTCAATGATTTGATTGAACTCTCGCTTACCAATAATCCCAATATCAAAGCGGCACAGGCGGCCATGACCGTCGCCAGAGAAAATGTTCTCGCGCAGAAGGGCGCGTATTGGCCCAACGTCAGCGCCGGCTTCTCCGCCAGCCGCCAGGGGCAATCGGAGCAACTTTCGCCGGTACCCAACTATCCAACGACGACCGCGGAATTTACGTATGATCTTTTTACCCCGCAGGTCAGCGTGTCTTATGTGCCGGATGTCTTCGGCGTCAACCGCCGGACGGTTGAATCTTTGGTGGCACAGGAAAACCAGGCGCGGTTCCAGTGGATAGCGACGGACATTGCCTTGAGCGCCAATGTGGTTGCCGCCGCCATTCAGGAAGCATCCTTGCGGGGTCAAATTGACGCGACTCGCCGGATCATCGCCATCAACACCAACATGCTCCGGATACTGCGAAATCAGTTTGTCCGGGGTTATACCTCTCAACTCGCCGTCGCCGCCCAGGAAGCGCAGCTTGCACAGGC
>JASHZU010000482.1 GCA_030042375.1 Verrucomicrobiia bacterium | reverse complement strand
CGGCGATGAAAAAAGCCCCGCGCGTTGGATGGTTGTCGGCATTGTGGATGAACACGAGCCGGGAAAACGAATTTGAAACTGGGAACTGTCATCGGTCGCGTCACCTTGAGCAGGTCAGTGGACTCGTTCAAGGGCGGCACGTTTTTGATTGTGAGTCCGTTTAGTCACGGGCAATTCGATGCCGGGTTTGACGCGCCCGCCGGCATGGGTAACGAGCCGAGCCTCGTCATCTATGACAGTCTGGGCGCGGACGTGAAGCAAGTGGTCGGCTACGAGGAAGGCCGCGAGGCCGCCCAGCCATTTGATGATCCGACGCCCGTGGACGCCATCAGCGTCGTGCTTGCGGACGAAATGTTTTATCGCCCGTGGAAGGGCTAGTTTTATTTTTATGAGCAGAATCATCAGTGTTCGGGATGTGAAGGAGATGGTTCGCAACGGCCAGGATGTAAAAAATCTTCCGGCCGATGCCATCATCACGCCTTCAGCGCGTGACTTTCTTTTTGAACTGCAATCAAACGGCGGTGTGCCCGTGGCTGCCGCAAATTCCAGCAATGGCAGTAGTTCGCCCGGCTCCGGTAATTCCAATAACGGCGCCGCGACCGACGGCAAACTTTCACCGCCGTCCCGGCCGCCGAATTCAAAATCATCCAAGTCGGAACTCGAAGCGTTTTTTAATTCTCCTTACGCGCACAGTTTGAAATTGCAAATCTGCGAGATGGGCCGCCGCCTCTGGCAGCGTGAATACGTCGATGGCAACGGTGGCAATATGGCCATCCGCGTCGGCGAAGACATCGCCATCTGCACGCCGACGCTCGTGAGCAAAGGCTCGCTTAAACCTGAGGACATGTGCCTCGTGGATTTCCAGGGCAATCAGCTTTGCGGCACCAAAAAGCGCACGAGCGAAATTTTGATGCACCTGCAAATCATGCAGAAGCAGCCGCAGGCCGTGGCCACCTGCCATTGCCATCCGCCCTATGCGACCGGTTTTGCCGTCGCGGGCATCGTGCCTCCCACCTGCCTGGTTCCTGAGTACGAAGTCTTTGTCAGCGTCGGCATCGCGCCCTATCGCACTCCGGGCACGCCCGAAATGGGCAAGCTCGTCGCCGAATTGGTGGACCAATACAACACCATCCTCATGGCCAACCACGGCGTCGTTTCCTGGAGCCATAACAGCATTGAGGAAGCCTACTGGCGCATGGAAATCGTTGAGGCCTATTGCCGCACCGTGCTCGTTACCGCGCAGCTCGGTCGCCAGCCCAACACCTTCACGCCCGAACAGCTCAAGGATCTACTCAAGATTAAGCAAAGCCTCGGCTATGTGGACCCGCGCTACGGCATGAAGGAATGCGAGTTGTGCGACAACGACGAATGGCGCCCGGGAATCGCCTGCAATGTCGATTCCAACGTGAAAAGCAATGCCGTCGGCCTCGATCCCGCCGCTGAAGAAGCCGTCAAAGCCATTACCGACCAGATTTTGGCGAAGATGAAGTAAATCCTGGCGGAGAGAGGGGGATTCGAACCCCCGACAGCTTTA
This sequence comes from Verrucomicrobiia bacterium, assembly GCA_030042375.1. The sequence continues at coordinate 1,481 of JASHZU010000482.1, read as the reverse complement.
GGCTGTTCACGCTTTCCAGGCGTGCGCGTTAAACCACTCTGCCATCTCTCCATTACCAGTTTGAGCGCCTATTGTCGGCCTAACCGTTCTTATGAGCAAGTTCATTCGGCACATATACTGCTCTTATTTAGAGGTTTTTAAGAGCAGAGACCCCAATTCAGGTGTATCTTTCAGGCGTATGTCTTGAATTTTTGGGTGAAACAAATAATCTGATTTTTTGTGAGTTCTGAAATCGTTTTTGGATTGGAAAGCGCGGCTTGGCCGGCAGTGCTGGTTGACCCGCGGGGGGTAGTCGTGCGCGCAAACGCTTCGGCGTTGGCCGTCTTTGGGAGTGCGCTGAACGGTTCTTCGGCGCCTTTTTCTTCTATTTGGCCTGCCAATGGTGGTGAAACCTCCGAGCAATTTTTCGCGCGCTGGGACCAAAAGCCTTTTCCCACCGCTCCTTTGAAATTTAAAACCGCCGCCGGCCCTGTGGCGGAATTTCTCACTTCCATTTGCACCTTTACTAAGGAAGGACGCAAATGGTTTGTCCTCCAAATGCTCTCGGGTGCCGCTCCTGCGCCTGCCCCCGCAACCGGGGCTAATGCCAATGGAAAAGAAGGCAACAACGACGCCACGCTCATTCACAAACAAAAACTCGACTGCGCCCTCCAATTGGCGCGGACCGTTTCATTGGATTTTAACAACGCCCTCACCACCGTCCTTGGCCATACCTCGCTGCTCTTGGGCAAAGCCGAGCCGGGGCATCCATGGCGGCATTCCCTCATCGAAGTCGAAAAATCCGCCGCCCGTGCCGCGGAAATTTCCAACGAGTTGGGCATTTTCAGCCAGCAGGAAAAACAACCCCAGCGTATCCCGCCCGGAAATCTTAACGAAGTCGTCGTTCGTTGCGTGGATTTCTTCAAAAACAACGACGGCCGAAAAGTGACGTGGAATTTAAATCTCGAAAAAGATCTATTCTCCTCGCGGTTTGAAGAAGCCAAAATGCAGCAGGCCCTTACGAAAGTCCTCGAAAATGCCGTTGAAGCTGTCGAAGGCAGCGGCCAGGTTACCGTGCAAACGCGCAACGTCGAATTGACCGCTCCAGCGCAAGACAGCAACGTGCGTTTGAATGCCGGTGCCCACATTTGTGTTGAAATCTCCGATAGCGGCGCCGGCATCGAGGCAGTGAATCTGCCCCGCGTGTTTGAGCCATTTTTCACCACCAAGAAAGCGCCGCATCGCGGCCTCGGGCTCGCCCTGGTTTATGGCATTATCAGCAACCATGGCGGTGGGGTCGCCATCTCCAGCGAACCCGGCAAAGGCGCGGTCGTCCGAATCTATTTGCCCGCCGAAAAGCAATTGATCACTCAGCGCTCTGCCGCAGACGATACCCTGCACGGCTCGGAATCGATCCTGGTCGTGGACGATGAAGGCATGCTCCTCACCATGGCCGAAACGATTCTTTCCGAATACGGCTACAAAGTTTTTACGGTTAACAC
>JASHZU010000481.1 GCA_030042375.1 Verrucomicrobiia bacterium | reverse complement strand
GGCCGATGAGTATGAGATCGATTTCCTTTTCCGCGAGGATTTGCTTCAGCCGCGCCAGGAAATCCGCGAACGGCTCGGCGGGAATCCATTCCAGCGGTTGGGCGATGGTTTTGGTTTCATCGCTCACCGCCACGCCAATGCGTTTGGTTCCAGGATCAAGGGCGAGAATACGCATGAGATAATTAAAAATTAAGATGGAAAAATTAAAAAGGAAAAAGGATGGCAATTAGTATATTCGCATATAGAGGTCAACAAGGTCTACATCGTTGATTATCAAAAACTTAAAGGTCAACATTAACGTTATAGGAGCGTTGAAGTGTTGAAACGTTGCATCGTTGAAGCGAAGGCAGATCATCCTTCTTGAGTCATTTTTCAGTTTGTATCGGTTTGTTTTCACCCTGTATTCCTGCGAGAAAGGTTGATTTAGGATAATTTCCCACGTTCGACCCGCAAAGCGGATACGCTCGCAGGCTCGCCCGCTACGCGGATATGGAATAATTTTTGGCCTTTTACCCCGGGATAAATCCCGGGGCTATATATCTATCGCCCCTGGCGGGGCTTTGATCAGAGCCTCGTGACCGCCACGATAGCGGGGCAAGCCTCGGCTCCTATTTCAAAAATATGTCAAAGAACAAATCCCGAAGGATACGGGGGTGAACGCATTGGCCCACCGCTGAGGATTTTAGCCCATGCCGGGCATTTCCTTAGTTCCATAATACCTTAATTTTGAAGAGCGACCGTTGACTTATCTGAGCTAATTTTTTCGAAAAGAGGCGTTGACAGCCGCAGGAAATATGGTTTAATGTCCAACCCTTTGCGGGAAATTTTATGTACGCAGTTCTAGAAACAGGCAGCAAACAATATCGTGTGGCCGCGGGCGACAAGCTCGAAGTCGAACGTCTCGATGTCGAGGCGGGCAAAACTTTCACTTTTGACCGCATTCTGATGATTGGCGGCGACAAAGTCACTGTCGGCGGTCCGACCGTTTCCGGCGCCACGGTCATCGCCGATGTGGTGGAACACAAGCGCGGCGAAAAGAAGCTCACTTTCAAAATGAAACGCCGCAAGGGTTATCACAAATCCATCGGCCACCGCCAGGAATTGACGGTCGTCAAAATCAAAGAGATTAAGCTTTAACCGTTACTCACACTCAATTTTTCGATTTTATGGCACATAAAAAAGGTCAAGGCAGCGTTCGCAACGGGCGCGACAGCGTCAGCAAGCGACTGGGCGTGAAGGCATTTGGCGGGGAATTTGTCACCGCCGGCAGCATCATCGTCCGCCAGCGCGGCGCGAAATTTGTTGCGGGCAAAAACGTCGGCATCGGCAGCGATTGGACATTGTTCGCCCTCACGGATGGCAAAGTCCTGTTCGATAAAAACGGCAGCCGCGTGAACATCGTGACTGAAACCGCCACGAAGAATTAAGAAACAAAAAGAAATTTTCACTGGCGAGGCCACGGCCTCGCCTTTTTTATTGGCTTCGAGTATCCTTTACAAACTCTCAGCATGTTCATCGATGAAATAAAAATTTATGCGCGCGCGGGGCACGGCGGCAAAGGCTGCGTGGCGTTCCATCGCGAGGCATACGTCGCCAAGGGCGGTCCCAGTGGCGGCAACGGCGGGCGTGGCGGCAGTGTCATTTTGCAGGCCGACCATGACCTAAACAATCTCATCGCGCAATATTATCAACCCCGCCTCATCGCAAAGGACGGCGAAGCGGGCATGGGCAAAGGCATGGACGGCCATGCCGGGAAGGATTTAGTCATCAAAGTCCCCTGCGGCACGTTGGTGTGGAGATCGGCCAGCCCCAATTTGCCGGAAGGCAAAATCGAAGACGAAGAAGAGGATGACGAGAACGAAAAGCCGACGTTCAAGACCAGTGCGAGCAGCCGGCCGTTGATCCGCAGCGCCGGCGGTGAGTTCGCGCAGGAGATTGATTTGAGCAAAGAAAACGCCGAGGGCTTTTCCGGCGATAACCCAGAGAAAACTGAACTGGTGGCCGACCTGACCGAACACGGGCAGGAATTTGTTTTGTGCAAAGGCGGACGCGGCGGCCTGGGCAACCGCAATTTCGCCACTGCCGCGCGCCAGACCCCGCGCTTCGCGCAACCGGGCGAACCGGGCGAAGAAGGAGATTTCCTGTTTGAGCTGCGCATTATGGCGGAAGTCGGCCTCGTGGGATATCCGAACGCCGGCAAGTCCACGCTGCTCACGGCCATTTCCAAGGCGCGGCCCAAAATCGCGCCCTACCCCTTCACGACCCTGCATCCGCAAATCGGCATCCTCGAGTACGAGGGCTGGTATCGTCTCACGGTTTGCGACGTGCCGGGATTGATTGAAGGCGCGCACATGAACGTCGGCCTCGGCCACGAATTTCTCCGCCATATCCAGCGCTGCAAAATCCTCGTCCTGCTGCTCGATATGGCCGGCACGGACGCGCGCCATCCCTGGGACGATTACAAACAGTTGCTCAAGGAACTGGAGCTTTACGACCCCGCCCTGCTTGAAAAGCCGCGCCTGGTCGTCGCCAACAAAATGGACGAAGCCGTGGCTGAGAAAAACCTGAAGGAATTTAAGAAGAAAATTAAAAAGGTTTCCGTGCTGCCTATTTCCGCCGCGTTTGACGAAGGTGTAGAAAAATTTAAAAAGATGATTCGTGAGGCGGTGGAAGAGGCTTCCGAGTGAGGTGGTGTCCTAATTTAAAGTTCGTTCAAGTATTTCAATTCTTTTGAACGTTTTCATAATCCCGTAATGTCTTAACGCCGTTGCGTTCGACTATCACAATATCCAAATCCTTTACCGTCAGAAACTCGTTGTGACCGTCTGAACTATGTACATCGCTTCCGAGTGCAGCAGGAATTCTGCGGCCTATATCAAACTGCGCTTCAACCATTCCATTGTGATAACCATATGCAAACTTATCTCGGCCTTCCTTCGGAATGATGATAAGAACAAATAGCGCCGCCGAACAAACAAAGCCAGCGAGAAATGTGAGAAGATATAGAATGGCTTTCATTTTATTTTCCTTCCTTTGTATTTTTTAGGATTTGAACCTGCACAGTCTTTTGCACTGAATCAAATAAGGACATTACCAGAGAAAGCAACCTATCCTCTATGAGGCCATTCGCAACTCAAAAAACCGCATCAGCGTATCTCCGTGCTTGAGCATTTTCACCTCGCTCCAGCGCGGTGTGATTTCCAGCGTGTCCCGTTTGGTATGGCCCAGGACAAATCGTCCGCCCGGTGCGAGCAGTTTGGGCAGATTTTCGTCATCAAGCAAACGCTGGGCAAATGATTCCGAACGGCGCCCGACATTTTTTTCTCCATAGGGCGGGTCGGCGAGAATCAAATCGAACTGCGTGCCATTAGCCGCCAGTTGCGCAATGGCCGTAAAAACATCCTGCGTGCGCACTTGCAAATTGGCATTCGGCAAAGCTTCGGCGTTCCGCTCGATAAAGGCCGCGTGCTTCTGGGATTTCTCAATGCACAACGCGGACGCCGCGCCACGGCTTAAACATTCCAGGCTCAACGCGCCGCTGCCCGCGAACAGTTCCAATACCTTTGCGCCAACGACCCGCTCGCCCAGCGAATTAAAAACCGCCTGCTTGACTAAATCCGGCGTCGGACGAACGTCCAATCCTTTTGGGACCTTCAAAATCCGCCGCGCCGCGTTGCCGCCCGTGATTCGCATGATTTAATTGAAACAATACCGCCGTTCATTTCTTTCTAATTTGAATGAAAAATTTGCGGAACCACATGATGAATTTG
>JASHZU010000480.1 GCA_030042375.1 Verrucomicrobiia bacterium | reverse complement strand
TTGGGATAGAGATTGACCATGTTCGTCGGGGTGGTCAGCACCGCCAGGGCCGTCTGGGCCGGGATGCTCAAGCCTAATTGAGCCGTTGGCTGGATGATCGGCAAATTGGTCGTCTCTAGGATCCCGCCGGCGCTGTTTAAAAACTGCACCACACAGCCGGTGGCTTCTTCATTGCCAATGTTCCAGGCGATCAGGTTGGTGGTCAATACGTTCAGTTGCAGGCTGATGACCGGTTGCAAAAAGTATTCCGTAACCGCCTGGTCGCACTCCGCCTGGATAGACAAGTTGGTGTTGGCATTGTAAAAAGCGATCCCCGGCATTTCCGGCGCCACCAGGCGCACCTGGGCAAAGCAATTCGTAACATCGGCTTGCGTTTTCAAGGAATAGCCGGGCCACAAACCCAGAAGGCTTTGATTTTGCAGTCCGCATTGTCTGGCACCCTGCCAAAACGCACTGTGTTCAACGTTGGGATAAGCATAGTCCTCCCACAGCACAAGGACGTTGGCTCCAATAAGCAGATCTGCATTGGCCTGAAAACTGGAGGAGTTCGCAGGGCCGTTGACCCACAAGGCAATGGTGTATTGCGGCCCAAGGTTCGTCCGCACTATAGTCGTCGCCTGACAGACAAGCGCACTTGGATCGCCGTCGTTAGGGGCAATTTCATCCACCGTAATCCCGTCCCAATTTGTGGCGCCAGTGTCCACCCATGTGTTATACCAGTCTATCGGGTTCTGATTGGTATCGCCGCCACCCGGGTACAAATAAGCGTAGTTAGTCCATAAATCCTCCCCCCCCGCCCATAGTGTGCATTTGGCTCCAAGCTGATTCCAATAGGATTTAGAACTTGGATTCATTACGATTGTCGCGTTCTTCGGTGTATAAAACCCGTTGTCTTGATTTCCGACGAAATACCAATAAACGTTCAATGGGCTTACTGTTACCCAGACCGTTTGTGTAAAGGCCCCACTGCTGATGGTGTATTGCCCGTAATGCGAAGGCGTCCAGGTGGCCTGGCCATTGGCATTGGCCGTCAACTGCTGATCGTAACCCTGCGGCCCGGTTATCGTAAATGTCCCGTAACTGTTCGGCCCCGACAGTGTCACCGGCTGGTTGGTCACCGGCAGGGATGCCGAAACCCCAATCGGGTTGGTGGGCGTGTAAGTCACGGCGAATGTGGTGTTATTGATCAACTCCACGCTGAATATGCCATAGGCATTGCTGAAGCCGCTCGCATTCACCACCACTCGGCCCGGATTCCACCAACCTACCCCATTGGTGGAAATCGCTATCGGCCAGGTGTAGCTCTGCGTCGGATTGAATCCGGCTGCCGGACCGGGCGTATTGCTCGAAGTTAACGAAACCAAGTTCACTGTGAACTGCTGATCGGAGCCCAGATTCATATAGGCCGTGCCATTGACAGTCAAAAAATCCGCGCCGGAGCTGTTCGTCGCATTATTCATCGCAAACGTATAGCTCCCGCCGGCATCCCAATACATCTGCCCGTCCACTGTGAGCGTCCCGATGCTCGCAGGGCCGTTGCCCGGCGCAATCGTCCCAAGCACATTTTGGATCACTGAATCGCCGCTGGTGTTGATCGTCCCGGTCCCGCCCAAGGTCGCCCCAGGCTCGACCGACGCATCCGCTGCCAGCATCCCGTTCACCAGCAACGTCCCGCCATTGACCGTCGTGCTTCCGCTGTAAGTATTGGTACCGGACAACACCTCTGTCCCCGTGCCATTCTTCGTCAGGCTTTGCTGGCCGATGCCATCCTCCAATATCCCTGAGAACGTCCCGCTGCCGTTGTTCATCCCCAGGTACAGTGTCCCCGCACCGCTGTTTTGATACGTCCCATTGCCATTAAGCCCGTCAACATATACATTGCCCGTCGGCTCCACATCCGCATTGTTGATCGTTAATCCTCCCAGATTCCCGCTGGCCGTTTCCATCGCCACATTCGTCCCTCCTTCAAAGTCCGCCAACCCGCCCGCCGACTGGTCGAACGTGACGAATTCACCGGTCGATTGATTGGCAAACCAGATGTAGGCACTGCCCGTCCTCAAAAATGTCCCCGCCCCGGAGATCGTTGGCGCGTTGCACTGCCACCGATACGCAGTGGCGTTGTCGCTCTGCAACTGCAGCGTCGCCCCCGAGGTCATCGTATATGTATTGTACGCAGTAAAATCATTCCCACTGGCCATCGTCCCATTAAGGATCAGCGTGCCTCCAGCCACTGTCGCCGAACCGTAATTGTTCGTATCGGTGCTCGCCGTGGTGCTCTGCGGGGTGATCGTCCAGTTCCCTGTCCCCGTTTTGATGATCCCCCCGCTGCCCTGATAGGAGATGTTCAGTGTGTTGGCCAATGTACTCGAGCCGGTCAGTGTCAACGTCCCTCCCGATGTGCTGCTAATCCCAAACCCTCGCCCTTCCTCCAGTGTCCAGGGCACTGTGTTCCCGCTCGCATTCAGCGTCGCGCCCCCCGGCCCAATCGTAAATCCGCGATCCAGGTTCCCATTAGCACTGCTGGCATCATACTGGATCGTCCCTCCGTTCAGCACCAAATCAGCCGGAGTAAAACTCACCTGTCCCAAACCATAAGCATCCTCGTCCCCCCATCCTCCGACCACCACCGTTGCTCCATTGACAATCTGTATGGTCGTAGCGGGCCAGTCACTCTGGCTGTAGATGCTCCCTTGGCTCAAGTCCAGCGTCCCGCCGCCAATCGTCGTTGTGCCCGAATAGTTGTTGTTTGTCCCGGTGAATGCTTCCACTCCGTTGCCCAGCATCACCAGACTGATGCTGCCGATACCATCCTCTATGCTCCCGCTAAACGTGCTCGTCCCATATTCATTATTCAACCACAACACCGCTGCGCCCGACGCGCTGTTTGTCACCACACCCCCAACGCCTGCATAGTTCGATAACGACACCGGTCCCTGCCCGGTCCCGGCCAAATCCACCACCCCCGACGACCCTATTGCCAGTGCGGCGTTGCCGGGAATTGGATCATAATTATAATTGTTATTGTAATACTGGAAATTCGCCAGTGCCCAGACCCCGCTGCTGTAATTGGTCGGCACCTCCCCAAAAGTCCCAATGTTCCCGATATATGATCCACCTCCGATGGTTATCCCATTGGTGGATTCCGCCATCGCCGTCCCGGGATCGTAATAGAGCCAATCCTCGTATACATTGCCATTGTCCGCCCAGAATATGTATGAGCCCGCTCCCAAAGTCAGCGCGTTGGTCAAACTGTGAAACCGGTAATTGCCGATCAGCGGATCCTCAGTCCCCGCATCCACCACCACCGAGGCCAGCGTCTCATAGTTGCCACCGTTGGTGCTGATGCTCACCGTGTGTGCCGCCTGCAAGCCATCCGCCTGCCAGTCGTAGAACCCTAGCCCGCTCACCGTAATGGTTGTGCCCGGCGCCACCGTGAACCCCTGTCCCACGGATG
>JASHZU010000479.1 GCA_030042375.1 Verrucomicrobiia bacterium | reverse complement strand
GTGCGGGAGGACCACCCGGTGTGGCTCGCTTACGACCTGGAGGGCAGCTACGAGGAAGCGCCACAGGGGATGATTGAAAACGCGCAGCGCGACCGGCGCTGGTGCCAGGGAAATTTGCAGCACGGCCTGGTGCTGTTTTTCAAGGGGCTGCGCGGGGTGAGCCGGCTGCATTTGCTTTTTGGCATCCTGGGCTATCTGGCGGGGCCGCTGTGGCTGGCGTTTCTGATTACCTTTGCCTGGATTGTCTGGTATCAAAAACACACGGGGCTTTCGGTGATCGTGGTGCGGGCGCATCTGGTGAATTTGAGCGGCACGGCGCACGCCCTGCTGATTTTCATCATCTGCATGGCGGTGCTGATGCTGCCGAAACTGCTGGCGGTGATTGACCTGGCGTTCGACAAGGCGCGGCGGCGGGCGTTTGGCGGGCTGGGCCGGGTGAGCGCCGGCGTGGTGGCGGAAACGGTTTTTTCCACGCTCCACGCCCCGCTGCAAATGCTCTGGCACACGCGTTTTGTGTTTACGAATTTGTTCGGCATAACCGTTGGCTGGAAAACCCAAAAGCGCGCCGGCAGCACGGCCTGGTCTTATGCCCTGCAACGGCACTGGGGCCACATGCTCATCGGAGTTGCCTGGGGGGTGTCGTTGTGGGAACTGGCTCCATCGCTGTTTTGGTGGTTCACGCCGTTGTTTGCGGGAATGTGTTTGTCCGCGCCATTAAGCGTTTTTACCAGCCGCATCGAATGGGGGGCCGGAGCCCGCAAATGCGGCTTGTTCCTCACGCCGGAGGAAACGCAGCCACCGGCGGAATTGGTTTCCCTGCGCGCGCGCCTGAAGATCCGCGAAATCATCAGCCAAACTACGGCGCATCCGCGGCACAATGGTTTCTCCGAAGCCGTGCTGGACCCGTATATCAATGCCATTCACGTTTCGCTGCTGCGCGAAAAGAAATCGAACCCCGTCTATGCGGAACAATTCAAAATGCTCGGCGTGGGCGGGCAGAAAATCCGTTCGCTCGTGGAAAAATTTTTAGCCGAGGGACCGGACAACGTGAAGCCGGAGGAACGGCTTCTCATCATGGCCGATGCCAACGCGATGGAATGGCTGCACGAACAAATCTGGCTTCGCCCCGGCGCGACGCTGGCCCCGTGGTGGCGCGCGGCCATCCAGGAATACAAGCAGGAAAGTTAAAATCGGCTTTACAGCCGGAGCAAAAAATTCTTCAGCCAGTCGAAATTGAAATAGCCAAAGGCAAACGCGCAGTATGCGAAGAGCACCACGCCGAAGACCGCCGCCCATTCCCAGCAAAGCACCCGGTCTTTTTTGCTTTTAAGCAAAAACGTGACGGCAATATTCGAGGCGAGTGCCAGCGCGAGTGACCAGAAGAGGAGCAATTTATATTTCGGCCCGGAGCCGATTTCGTAGCTCCCGAACTTCACTTCGGTCATGGCCGGAATGCCAATCACAATCAGGACCAGCAGCGCACAGTTGACGCATTTGATTAGTAACTTGTGCATGAGGGTGAAGTGACAGGCCAACTAGTGGACATTGCCGGGTGAGGTTGCAGAGTTGGTGTTGTTAGCGGGAACCTTGGCACTTTGCGCTTTTTGCGCCAGGGCGGCGCGAAGATTGTAACTGCCGTCTTCGAAATGGGGATCAAGGGCCACCGATTTTTGGAAATGGGCGATGGCGTCATCCATTTGGCCTTTCTGGGCATAGGCAAGACCAAGGTTGTTTTCCAGGTTTGCGTTGGTGGGGCTGATACTCAATGCCTTCTGATAATACGCGATGGCTGTATCCGATTGCCCTTTTAAATAAAAAACATTTCCCAGGTTGCCATAGGCTTCCGTGTAATTGGTATTGATGTCCACCGCCTTCTGAAAATGACCGGCCGCCCCATCGAGATCTCCCCTGGTGCCGAGAAAAAGGCCAAGGTTGTTATGCGCGATAGAATTATTTTGAGTGACCGCAAGGGTGTGCGTCCATAAGGATTCGCTGTCGCGCCAATAGGCCGTTTGGGCGCGGGCACTGGCAATGAATGCAACAAGAATCAATGCTGTACCAGCCGCGAGTATTGTCTGGGGGTGTGGCAAACGGGCGATCAACTCAGCGGCCAGCCAAACGACCATTAAGCTCAGTCCAATTTCCGGCAGATACGTGTAACGGTCAGCCCGGGTCTGAAATCCTACCTGGACAATACCAATCACTGGCAGGAGCATAATCAAAAACCATAACCAGCCGGTCAAAAGATAAGGGTACTTGCGATACCATGAGAAAACTCCCAATGAAATGGCTGCCAGCACGATGACGGCGACACCGACTTCAAAAAGCGAAAAACCGTTTTTGGGAAAGGGATAGAAGACGGCGAGGTTGGCGGGGTAAAAAAGCTGATACACGTAAGTGGCACATGAGACCACGGAGTTCTCCAATCGCACGGGAAAAGGATATTCTGTCGAGGGCCGGATGGCGTGGCCCTGGGCAAACACGGTGAGGGTGCCACAGGCAAGGGAAAGGGCCAGCAGCGGAATTTTTTCAATGACCAGACGCGAGGGAATGGAGAGATTTTTTGTCCAGCCAGGCATTTCCGCCTGGGAGAGCGGTTTAGAAAAACGATTCAGCGGCCAGTAATCCAAAAGCAGCAACACGATCGGCACGGTTACCAGCATGGACTTGGACATCAGGCCGAGAGCGAAAAAAAGCACTACGAGAAAATAGGTGGCGAGGGAACGCAGGTGGCGGGCATAGTGGACATAGGCCCAAAGAGTGAGCATAAAAAAGAATCCGCTCAGGACGTCTTTGCGTTCGGCAATCCAGGCGACTGATTCCACGTGCAGGGGATGAATCGCAAAGATCGCGGCCACTAATGCACTGCGCCACAAAACGCGCGTCATTTGCCGTAGCACGAGAAAAAGAATCACGGCTGAGGCGGCATGAAGCAGGACGTTGGTGAGGTGATGGTCGCCGGCATTCAGATGATAAAATTGGCAGTCCACCATGTGCGAGAGCATCGTCAAGGGAACCCAGTTATTGAGCTGATAGTGGCTGAATGCCCACACGATACCCCGGGAAGTCAACCCGGCACTGACCGTTTGGTTTTGGCACACATATTGATCATCATCGTAATTGACGAAGTCGAATTGCAACGTCTGCCCATAAACCACGAACACTATCGCTACGAGAAAGATACAAATAAAAGCAGCGAGCCATCGGTTCGGGTTTTTCGAAGCAGGGCGCGGAACCGGAGCCTTTTTCTGCCGCCGCGTTTTCATGGGGGAGTTCTATTTCGCGTTAGATGCCTTGAACAATGCATCCATTTTTTGCCGTACGGCCTCATCCATTTTAATCA